>JABSPW010000007.1 GCA_013214285.1 Halioglobus sp.
TACTCAAGTTAAGCAGACTCAACCTTTGGTAAAACCTGTTCCCACCAAAAAGGCTCCAGCTCAAACATCAGTCAAACCTGTTCTTCCAAAAAAAGAAGCTGTTAAACTTCTAGTTAACCCTACTCCAAATAAAAAGAAAATCGTTGAACCTTCAATAAAAGTAGCGGCGCCTACCAGCAAACCGATTGCTAGCACTAGGACAGCACAAGCTGTTTCAAATAGAGATAATATTTGCCACTATATTCACCGCACGGCAAGCATTAAAGCCCAAGGGAATATGACGACATGCGGCATTTACCATGCAAGAAAAGTGGGTGACTATGATGAAAACACACCCTTTACGCAATTATGGAATGGTGATGTCATGACATCTGTGAGGCGCGACATCAATACAGAGAATGAGTGGGAGCAGTGCAAAAATTGTTGGTATCGTGAATCTCGCTACTACAGCCAAAGAGAACAACGTTTAAAAAACAGTGCCTACTCAATGACGAATGAAGCAAGCTTCTCGGAAGAAGCCTGGGACTACAGAAACTAACAAATCAATGAAAGTAAAAACACTTAACAAGGCCAGTCAGAGGGACCAAAAAACCGCCGCTTCCCTCTGGTTTTTCGGTCCCTGCTGGCGGCGTTTTGTTTCCTAACATCGCACTCCGCATTTGACATGGTTATCATTTATGATAACCTGTCTTGATGTCATGGAAGATCACTTTCTTCGATCAAAAAGTTGAAGACGAAACGCTAGCGCTTCCTGCTGGCATCTTGGCCAACTTCTTGCACGTTCTTGAATTGATTGAAGATTTTGGCCCCGCACTCGGAAAACCTCACACTGCACCGATGGGTACTGGATTGTTCGAGATTCGGGCCAAAGGCAAGGAGGGAATTGGGCGAGCGCTCTTTTGTACCGTAAAAGGGCAGGAGATCGTCATTCTTCATTCCTTCGTCAAAAAGACACAGCGAACGCCCAAAAAGGAAATTGAGAAAGCTCGTCGCAGAATGAAGGAGTTAGACTAATGGCAAGGCCAGGTTTTAATAGTTTCAGAAAGAAGGCTCTGGGTCGCTCCGACGTTGCGAAAGAGTATGAGCGCCTGTCTCCCGCGTATGAGTTGCGCCGTAAGCTTGTCGCACTGCGACAAAGTGCTGGTCTTACTCAAGAGGAAGCCGCTGAGCGGCTCAATACTAAGAAAAGCAACATATCGCGACTCGAAAGCGTTAATTCAGAAATTTCACCGAAGCTATCTACCATTTCGGATTACGCCGAGGCAATGGGCTACAGCATCAAGATAGACTTCGTGCCTATGGAATCACGGAAACATAACAAGAGCCTGCAACGGACGCCTGAAAAGCGGCGCCGCTGAAGCAGGCGTTACAGGGCCTCGTCGTGATCTCAGGCATCAACCACATAACCTTTGCAGTGTCAGACCTAGATCGCTCCCGAAAATTCTATCGGGACGTCCTTGGCTGTAATGAAGTTTATTGCTGGAGTGGCGGTGCCTATCTCGAAGCAGGTTCCCTCTGGGTCTGCTTATCTGTTGATTCTAGTGCTTCTGGAAGCCTGGACTACACCCACGTTGCCTTTACTGTGATGCCAGAAGATTTTGCTCCGCTCTCTGATAGCATCATCAAATCCGGCGCGCGCATTTGGAAGCAAAATCAAAGTGAAGGCGACTCGCTATATTTCTGCTGCCCTGATGGGCATCGTCTGGAGCTGCATATTGGTGACTTGCAGTCTCGCCTTCGGGCCATTAATGGGCTTCAGGGAGGGCGCTGTGGTTCGGCTCAGTAGCAATTCAAGGCTGCAAGGGCGCTTCGTGCCGGGACGGCCTACCGGCCGCCCCAGCTTGAAGCGTTAGAAGCCCTAATCCTACCATTGCACTAGCCTCCAAAAAGGTATATTTTCTATACCATGCCGAATTTTGAGTATGACGACCGAAAGAGCGCTGCAAACTTGGTGAAGCATGGGATCGACTTCATCGATGCCCAGGCCCTCTGGCTCGATCCTGACCTTCTCGAAATTCCGGCTAAGATAGAAGATGAACCCCGATATCTTGCCATTGGCAAAATTGGGTTAAAGCACTGGTCCGCAGTGATTACCTACAGAGAGGCCACGATTCGTATCATTTCTGTTCGTCGATCTCGGGACGAGGAGGTTGGACTTTATGAAAGCTAAGAGTTTCGACAAAAAATTCGATCAAGGGAAGGATGTTATCTCAGACCTCGACCTTGATAAGGCGCGACGCCCCAATCAAGAACAACGCAGGGTTAACGTCGACTTCCCAACTTGGATGATCGAGTCGCTTGATCGAGAAGCTGGACGGCTTGGTGTGACTCGACAGTCCATTATTAAGGTATGGCTTGCTGAACGTTTGGAGCAAAGGGCTTCTAACAAGTCAAGCAAGAAGGACGTCGTTTCCGGCGCCTCTTCTTGAGGCGTTAGGTGCAAAATGAATCGCGGAGCTCTTTTAGTGTTTTCAATGTCTATAGCGCAATTAGCTATCGCAGACAATTGCGCAGATCGCATTCTAAAAGAGGGCGACTTGATCTATCCAAGACAGCACAGCGGATGGGAGGTTCTAGATGACGGCCAATCGTGCAGTGTCTATGTAAGGTATGGGCTTTCCTCGCAGGGACAGCCGGAAGACATAGAATCCTATGTCGTGAGGCAGGGCTGCGAGATGTTCGAGAATTCAGCCAAGAAGGCCATTATGAGAACAGAGTTCGGTAATGGCGTTCCAGAGTCAGGGTGTGTGTATGAATACACATTTGAGTTTGAAAGCTGAAGCACCTAACAAGTCAAGGCTGCAAGGGCGCTTCGCGCCGGGACGGCCCTACGGCCGGCCCAGCTTGAAGCGTTAAGGAGAACAGATAAAATGAAACCATTACTAACCCTATTTTTAATACTCTTATCAATAAATTCTTTTGCTAATTGTGAAAACTATTCCGCAATGACTTTTGGTTCTTCGCAGCTAGTTATCCCAGAATCGAAAGTGTTAGAAAGTCCTGATTGGATTCCACAGTCGAAACTGCCTTTAAATTCAGAACAAGCTATAGAAAGCTTCTATAACTGGTATCAGGGAGACTCTGAAAATCCGGTTACGTTAGAATCTGTTGATTTAAAATTATACGGGTGTAACGGACACCTTCACCCAAACAAATGGATATATGTGATTCGTTATGTAGAGGAAGGAAAAGGCCCTTTCGGTTCATTTATTGGAGTATTGCTTAATGGAAAGGTCATTCCTCCCAGTTCTCCTTAAAAAGTGCATGTTGCATCAACCACTGCGTGGTTTGGACGGTTTTTTCGCTCGTTGCTCGCTACAATACCGCCGCGAATGCAGGCGTTAAGTGGCTAAGCGTATGAAGACAGTCTTATTCGACCTCGATGAAACCTTGATAGACCGGAGCGCGTCTCTCAGCAACTTTGCCTTGTGGCAAGCGTCCGGCATGCTCCGTCGCGAAGTTACGGATCCCGATCTATTCTGTTCTAGGTTCGTTGATCTCGATGCGAACGGTGGTGTGCTGAAAAATGAGGTCTACTCAAAACTCATCGATGAGTTCGGGATAGGAGACTGGAGCGAAAGTGAGCTCACGAAGTGCTACGACCTGTGCTTCTCAGGATTTTGTGAACCGAAGAGAGGCGTGGTAGGTGCAGTTTCCGAACTAAAGTCGCTTGGATTTAAGCTAGGCGTTGTTTCGAACGGCAGGACGCCGTTCCAAGAGCGAAATTTTTACGCACTCGGCATTAGCGCGCATTTTGATGCTATTGTGGTTTCGGAGGCCGTTGGGTTTCGCAAACCGGGTCGGGAAATCTTCGATATTGCCCTTGAGGAAACTGGTGCAAAAGCTGAAGAGACAGTTTTCGTCGGAGATAATCCCGTCGCGGATATTGATGGCGCCAATGCGTGCGGTATGTACACGGTTTACGTACCAGGCCACTACGGAGAGACCTATGAGGCTGCAAATGCGATATGCACAAGCTATGACAATCTCACTGCCCTCGTTCTTGACGCCACTTAACAAGGCCGGGCACCGGGGCGCGCTTCGCGCGCCGGATGTCCAAACCGCTGCGCGGCTTGGCCGCCGGTGCAGGCAGTGTTATGTGTCATCGGAGTTCCAGATTTTCATAGGGAAATAGTCGTGCATAAAAGTCGTCTTGGTGAAATAACTATTGATTGCAAAACCGATGATTTGGAAAAAGCTGTAAAGTTTTGGTCAGAGGCATTAGGACTAGATGCGAAGTCGTATGATGATCCAGGATTCAATGCTTACCATTTTGAAACAGGCCCAAATGAAATAGAAATCAATATACAATCGGTAGATCATGAGAGTCGAGACATATCGATATTGAAACCGATGATATAGAAGCGGAAGTAGAGCGGCTCGAGAAGCTAGGAGTAAAGAGAGTGCGGAAAGGCCTTCGTTGCGTGGTAATGAAGGCGCCTACCGGTCACCGATTTTGTGTGGCCAAGGTAAGCCGGGAGAAATTTCGGGAGGAAGCCAATACATGGAATTAGTTAATCACTTCCAGAAAGGAATGGGCAAACACATAACAAGACCGGACACACCGCGCACTGCGTGCGCTGGACTCGCTAGACTGCGTTTCGCTCGACTGTGCCGGCGGCGTTAAGGGGAGCTGAGGTGAGCCTGCGCGTCCATCCGCTTGTGCAATACTCGAATAATTTCGATGTCGTGAGTATCGGAGTTTCGAAAGAAAATTATATGGCTGCCTTGTGGAAATTTTCGGTATCCCGTTCGAATGCCTTCGGCGCTCATTGCAATCTGTGGAGTCTTGGCCAGGCGCTCGAAGGCATCAAACATTTCAGTAATATAAGCATCTCGCTGCGCCTCGCCCCACTGTTGCAGTGTATGTTCCGCAATCTTCCTCAGGTCGGCATCTGCTGCCCGCGAGAGCCTGAAGTTTCTCACCCGTGCTAGTCCAAACTTTCCATAAACTCTTTGAGGCTATACTCGACAAAGCCACTTTCTTCGCCCTCGATGAGAGCAGCCCTCAAATTCTGGAGGCGCGACTCGTGCTCTTCCAAAAGCCGAAGCCCAGCCCGCACTACCTCACTGGCGCTTCCATAGCGGCCATCTTTCAACTGTTCAGTGATAAATTCTTCAAAGTGGTTCCCGAGGGTTACGCTAGTATTCCTAGGCATGGTTTTCACCGTGTATTACATATTGGTACACCGTGCCATGCTCCCCTTAACAAGTCAATGCTGTAAGGGCGCTTCGCGCCGGGACGGCCTAACGGCAGCCCCAGCTTGAAGCGTTAAGGCGCCTTGACATACCACCCCGCGTACATACAATGTATGTATGATTACTTTTAGCTGGGACCCAGCAAAAGCGAAATCTAATCTAAAGAAGCACGGAGTCTCTTTCGAAGAGGCACGATCGGTGTTCTACGACGAGTTTGCCCTTCAGTTCTACGATGAAGATTCTTCTGAGGAAGATCGTTTCCTTCTGCTTGGGATGAGCAATCAATCTCGTATTCTTGTAGTAGTACATTGCGAACGTGGAATTGAGAAAGAGGAGCTTCGAATCATATCTGCACGGAAAGCCACAAATTCAGAGCGCCAGTACTACCAGGGTGATCCGCCATGAAGAAAGAATACGATTTATCGAAGATGAAATCGCGTAAGAATCCTTATGCATCTAAACTCAAAAAGCCCGTAACAATCCGATTGAGCGAGGATGTTATTGAGTATTTTAAAGGCATGGCCGAAGAATCGGGTGTTCCCTATCAAAGTCTAATAAATTTATATCTAAGGGACTGTGCGAATCATAATCGAAAAGTTGATATCCAGTGGCAGCCTTAACAAGTCAAGGCTGCAAGGGCGCTTCGCGCCGGGACGGCCTCACGGGCGCCCCAGCTTGAAGCGTTAACTGCCTAAAAAAATTATGGATATACCTGTAGAATTAAAAGGAAAAGAAATATCACTTGAGCACTTACACTTAAGCGAAGTCGCTTGGCACAGAGACGATGCTCTTAAACCAGCAAAGCACCTAGGCAAAGTTAAGAGCGTTATTCTAGGCGGTGATGTACTGGCACGTGACACAGACGGTTATCGCCACAATTATGATAACTGGTATCTAAAACCAGACAACGCAGGTTCGGCAGCCAGTGTTGAGCAAACTATAAATTATATACACAACTATCCAGAGGGTGATTATGTATTTGTTTTCGTCGTTGCATAGGCAGCAGTTAACAAGTTTAGGCATGTTCGCCTTCGGCTGGGACTCCGTAAGCTTCGCTTGCTGCGGCCCATGCTAAAGGCGTGAAGCGGCTTTACGAGTGAACACCGAAATAAGAGAAGCTATTGAATCTGACGCCATTGATCTTCGCAAATATGTCGCTCAACTATTTCTAGAAAATTTATCGACATTATACAAAAAAGACGAAGTACCTTCGATTGAGGCACAAGAGAAATTCATAAACCAAATATTGAATGCCCCAAATTCCACGCTGCTTCTAGCAGTAAACGACAGTGGGATAATAGGGATGCTTGACGCTCATGGTTCATCTCACGAGCAGAAGTCGCACCGCATAAGCTTTGGTATGTCTGTTTCAAGAGAAAACCGCCGAAAAGGCATCGGAGAGCGGCTAGTTAGCTCACTGAAGGATTGGGCTAATGGAAATAATATTAGAAGAATTGAACTTGAAGTTTTTTCGAATAATCCAAATGCAATAGCGCTCTATGAAAAAGCTGGTTTTGTTGTTGAAGGTGTAAAAAAGGGCGCAGTTTTAATTGAAGGAGCTGAAGTTGATATCATATCTATGGCATAGGCCCATCATCGGCCGCGACCACCAACAGCGCCATGTCAATACCGCTGATGCCCGAAATCATGTTGTTGATGAATCGCTGGTGTCCGGGGACATCGATAAAGCCGATCGGCGTATCACGGCCTGATGGTAGATAGGCATAACCGAGACTAATCGATAAACCTCGTCTTTTCTCCTCTTCAAGGCGGTCTGTATCAATCCCCGTCAGCTGCCTCACCAGCGCGGTTTTGCCATGATCAACGTGTCCTGCCGTGGCTATGATCACGGCAACAGCGTTTGCCATTGTGTGATGAACTGGGCCTGCTGCGTGGCTTCCAGGCAACGCAGGTCCAACCACAGCGCGTGCTGGTGCAAGCGCCCAATAATCGGAACGGGTAACCTGCGCAGTTTTAACTGGAGTTCTCGCAAGTCGGCGTCTTTATTGGAAACGGGTGCGATGCGCAGTGCAGCGCTGTCCAGTGTCTCGATTGGCAGGGATCCACTGCCGATCTGACTCTGGCAGTTGGCGACAGTTACCCTGAACGTACCGCTGAGGGCTGATTGCACAACTGCGAGTAGATCGTCGGCTTGTTTGCGGATGTGCTCGACAGGCCTTGTCAGCATGCGCAGTGTGGGTAATCGCTGCGTCA
The DNA here is from genome assembly GCA_013214285.1 of Halioglobus sp. Lineage (GTDB taxonomy): Bacteria > Pseudomonadota > Gammaproteobacteria > Pseudomonadales > Halieaceae > Marimicrobium. The sequence continues at coordinate 7,414 of JABSPW010000007.1, forward strand.
CACGTGCGGGGTCGCGGTATAGCTTAAGAGTTTCTGTTAGTGCAGCGAGCGTCATCTTGTCCAAACGTAAAGCCCTTTTCAGGGGGTTGCGCCGCACGGCTTCGACCAATTCGTGCCGACCGGCGATAAGACCGGCCTGCGGTCCTCCGAGTAATTTGTCGCCACTGAACGTCACTAGATCAGCGCCATCCGCCAACACCTGTGCAACTGTGCGTTCCTCCGGCAGACCCAGAGCGGTAAAGTCCACCAGGTTGCCACTGCCCAGATCAACCACCAGAGGCAGACTGTACTCCCGGGCGAGTGCGGCTAGTGTCTGTTCACTCACAGCATGGGTGAACCCCTGCAAGCAATAATTACTCGTATGGACCTTCATCAGCAGAGCAGTCTTTTCTGTGATGGCGTCCCGATAGTCCTGCACGTGGGTGCGGTTGGTTGCGCCCGTTTCGACCAGTGTGCAGCCCGATCGCTCCATGACGTCCGGGATGCGAAAGGATCCACCTATCTCTACCAGTTCACCCCGTGATACCGGTACTTCACGATGCACTGCGAGCGTATTGAGTACGAGCAAGACCGCAGCAGCATTATTGTTCACCACCGTAGCCGATTCTGCGCCCGTGAGCTCGCAAATCAGGCCTTCCACATGGGACTCACGGTCACCCCGGGCCCCTAGGGTAAGATCAAACTCCAGATTGCTGGAGGCGCCAGCCACGGCGGTAATGGCTGTCAATGCCTCCGTCGGCAGCACAGCCCGTCCCAGGTTGGTATGCAGTACTGTGCCTGTAAGGTTCATGACAGGGGTCAGGCTGGGAGCATTTGCGTCTTCCAGGGTCCGGATAGCGCGCTGACGAATGGCAGAGAGATGGCATTCAGTGGCGGGATCTGCCGCCAGTGCTAACCGCAAGTCCGCCAGGATACCCTGCAGACAGGCGATCACGGCGTCTCGACCCCAGGTCTCGGTCGCCTCCGGCATTTGCAATAACAGGGTATCGATTCCTGGCAATTGCCGGTAGGGGTTGTCCTGATAGGAGTCTATGGGCTTTTTTTGCATATTTTTGCACAGCTCGATGGGGGGGGGTGAAGCACCTGTTATCCCGTCCACATATTGCAGGAAAGCGAATCAGGCCAAGTAGTGGGCCACGATACCCCGGCTACCCAGCACTGCTTTAATAGCAGGGTGGCCGGCGGCACCGATTTTCAGTAACTCATCCTGGACGTGCAGGCGCGCCTTGTTCAAACGACGCTGGGTCCTAGCACGGGTTGGCCCATAGCCGTAATCGTATTCGTAGTGTTTTTCTCCCGCTAGTCCGGCGGCAATATTGGCACGCGCAAATGGGAAGTAGGTGCTACAACTGTAATCGATGATCCTATCCAACGTTGCCGGCAGCGCGTCGTGGGCCAGCCAATCCTTGTCACTGAAACCGTGCTCTCCGAACAGACGATCAGTGTAGTCACAAAGCATATTGGAATAGTCGCCAGACCACTCTCGTGGCACAGGGTCGGTTACAAAATGCGCTTTGCACGCCCCACCAAGGGCAAAATCCGCTAGGCACGGTCGGGGGCCCAACAGGAAATCATGGTCTGCGAAGTGCTGTGCCAAAATGCGGAGCAGGGTGGTGTAATCACCGCGCACAGCCTCCTGTTGGTCTGGCCCAACCCCGTTGTATTCGCACACCGGCTTGCCAAAGCTTTCACACATCGAGTCACCAATAGCTGCCAGCTTGCTGAGCTCCTGTTCACTGAAGGGCTCCTCTATTGACCGATTCAAAATACCGTTAGCGCCAAAGCGCGGCCCCACCCAGGCTACGTTGTCAGGATAACACCAGCGTGTGTGCACGGCGATACGACCCAACCAGTGATTGAAGACGTCCTCCAGTACGAAACAGCAGGCTCGCTGCAGGGGTGACGGGGGGATGACGGGCACATCAGTAAACCGGTCGTGGAGCATCGGACCTATGGCAATCGTGTCATGGATCATCCATTTTTCCGGCGTAATCAGTGCCGGTATGAAGTGGCTGCCAACACGCGCCTCGATATCGACTTTGCGTGCTTCGGTTTTATAGTGCCAGTACCAAGGAATCTGCTGAAAGCGTAACTGACTTTCGAGCTTGCGGGTAAACAGGCTGAGCTCGTTGCCAACCAGGCCGTAGTCACCTCGATACATCGCAGAAGATCCTTGCGAAAAAGTGCAGCGCAATGCGCAGGACATCGAGAGTTACATAATGACATAGAATATGTCAATATGATGCCGCGTGAGGGCGGCCTTAAGGGGCTTACCGCCAGAACCACCCAGGAGCACACGCATGTCCACATCTAAAAGATTGCGGCTGATTGGAGGGACTGGCTCGCCCTACACGCGCAAAATGGTTGCGCTATTGCGCTTTCGTCGCATTCCGTACAGCATTACCTGGGGTGATCCCGCAGCCCTGCTGGATAACATGGGGATTGAAAAGCCCAATCCTACCTTTCACCCTACTTTCCTGTTTGAACATGCGGATGGCCATGTGCAGGCGGCGTGTGACTCCAGCCCGATTATCCGTCGCCTGGAACAACTGTACACTGATCGCTCCGTGTTGCCGATAGATCCCGCACTCGCATTTATTGATTATCTGATCGAGGATTTTGGCGACGAGTGGTGCACCAAGTATATGTTTCACTACCGCTGGTATCCTGCGAGGGACGCCGACAATGCCGGCACGTTGCTGCCTTTCTCCATGGAGAGCACGCTACCTGACGAGCTTCACAGGAAGTTCAAGGAAGTCTTCTCCCAGCGGCAGATAGACCGACTCTACGTGGTGGGATCAAACGACACTACCGCGTCAGTGATTGACGCCAGCTATCGGCGCTACCTTGCTGCCATGGAGGCGCACCTCACAAAAATGCCTTTCATGCTGGGCAGTCGGCCGGCTGCCGGTGATTTCGCAATGTTTGGGCAACTGACACAGCTTGTTGGCTTTGATCCGACGCCGCGGGCGATCGCTCATGACCTCTCACCACGCACCGTGGCCTGGGTGAGCCGCATGGAAGACCTGTGTGGACTGGAACCGAGCGAGGCGGACTGGGCCGCTTTGGAGAACATGCCCCACACTCTGAGGGGCTTGCTGACAGAGATCGGTCGGGTGTATGTCCCCGCATTGTTGGCAAATGCACGGGCCAAGGCGGCGGGCGAAAAACATTGGGAGACGGAGATCGACGGTGCCACCTGGACCCAGCAGACTTTCCCTTACCAGGCGAAGTGCTTGCGCTGGATTCAGGAACAGTACGCGGCACTCAGCACAAGGGACCGACAACGCGTCGATTCAGCGCTGGCGGGAACCGGTTGTGAGCTGCTGCTGATTGACTTTTAGGAGAGTAATGGAAATGAGTGAATGGACTATCGATAACCGCATCACACGTATGACTGGTACGCAGTATCCGATTGTCCAAGCGCCTATGGGTTGGATAGCGCGGGCTCAACTGGCTTCTGCGGTGAGCAATGCAGGCGGCTTGGGTATTATTGAAACCTCCTCTGGTGAGCTAGAAAATATCAAAGGCGAAGTCTTGCGCATGCGCGAACTAACGGACAAACCCTTCGGCATGAATGTAGCGTTGGCTTTTGTGCGGGGCAGTAACATTATTGACTTCGTTATCGAACAGGGCATCAAGTTCGTGACGACCTCTTCGGGTAGTCCGAAAGTTTGTACTGAGGCCTTCCAGGCGGCTGGCATTAAGGTATTTCACGTGGTGCCGACATTAGAGCTGGCACTGAAAGCGGTGGATGCAGGAGTAGATGGCTTGGTGGTGGAAGGCGGGGAGGGCGGCGGTTTCAAAAACCCTAATCCAGTGCCGTCTATGGTGCTCCTCCCGCTTATTCGCTCCCGTGTGGACGTCCCCATCATTGCTGCCGGTGGCATGGTAGACGGCGCCACTATGGCGGCGGCGTTCGCCATGGGGGCTGAGGGCATCCAAATGGGTACGCGTATGCTGTCCTGTGCTGAATCACCTGTGCACGCTCATTGGAAGCAGGCGGTGCTAGAGGCCACCGAAACCGACACCGTGTTCCTTAACCAGCAATCATCTCCGGCCTTGCGCGCCCTGCGGACTAAGCGTACCGCAGCCCTCGCGCTGCAGGGTAGAATTGATGTGATGGAGAATATGACCGGTATTCAGTCGTTGTATTTTGGAGGGGATATGGAGGCGGCGATTCCCCTGTGCGGCCAGGTGTGCGGCCGAATAGACGACGTTAAAGCGGTAAAGGACATTCTTGACGAAACCATGGCAGGATTTCGTGGATCCATTCAGAGTTTGAGTGAGCAATATGCGGGCTAAATAAGCTGCGCGTGAAAATATAAGCGGAAAATGCTACGGTGTATCCAATAGCGCATCGTATAGGCCCAGTGCAGGCCCCTTACAGCGCGGGGGGGAGTATGGAGAACGGTAACAAAGCAAATAAAGAACTGCGCTTCGGCGATGCTTGGAGGGCGCTGAAGACGCTTATCGTCGATCCGGATCGAACGGATCAGGTGTTCGTGATCATCGAAGCGTTGGCGGGCAATAGCGGCGAAAAACAGTATCGCCGTTTCGCCGCGACGGACCTTGGGCAAAAAGTGCTAGCGGAACAACGCGATATCCTTACCACGCTGAATGATCTCGACGCACTGCATGCATTACCTGAGGGAAGTTTAGGTAAAGCCTACGCCCGATTTATGAGCGCTGAGCAAATCAGTGCGGACGGTTTGGTTGGTGCCAGCGAAGAGGGCAGCAGTAACCGGCCTAGAGACGACGCTGATCGCTTGCGCTATGGCCTGCGACTGCGCGACAGTCATGATCTGTGGCACGTTGCTACGGGTTACAATCGCGATCTGGTGGGAGAGGCAAGCCTGCTTGCTTTTAGTTTTGCGCAGATCCGCAGCCCGGGTATCGGAGTGATCGTTGCGATGGCCTGGCTCAAAGGGGGTTCCATTCCCGGTGCCCGACGCATGATCCGTGAGGCGTTTCAGCGTGGCCGTAAGGCTGCATGGTTGCCTGCAGCGGACTGGGAGGGTCTATTAAGTCAGCCCCTAGAGTACGTCCGCAGTGTCCTTAGTCTGGGAGATGTGCCCGACTATGAAGAGTTGCGCAGTAGCGAGGGTAAAAAAGCCCTGGATGCCAGCGTCGGATAGACGTGCCTGACAGCCCCAGTCATGTGTGCGGGCGCCTTCCGATGCAGGTCGCGCTTGAATGGATGCACATTTACAACATCTCTTCTGCTATTAGTCGCAATGCCTCGGGTTGCTGTGATGTCACCAGCATCATATCCAAGGAGCCACGCGTATGAGCGGCTTTCCAGGCCTCTAGGCGCTCTGAGATGCGCCCGGGGGGGCCGACCAAGCTGGTGCGATCTATCAGAGTTTCTGGAACTGCTGCTGCGGCCGCAGCCTTCTGTCCTGTCAAGTACAGATGCTGAATACGCTCTACCGCTTCTTCGTATCCCATGCGTCGAGCAAACTCCGCATAGAAGTTTTTACTCTTCGATCCCATACCACCGAGCTGTCTCGCTAACATGGGTTTCATGCGCGTTTTGACTTCGTCGGCATCGTCGTGGACGATAACATTGACAAAAGTAGCTACAGTAAAGGTATCGCGTGCTTGGTGCGCGTCTGGTTTGGCGAAACCCTCAGCCAGGTGTTTGTCTACAATGCTATAGGTGTCGTCCGGGTCAAGAAATGACAGCAAGACGCCGTCGGCAATGTTTCCCGCGAGGCGCAATCCTCCCGGGCTGATGGACGCAAGGAAAATCGGTTGCTCCGCATTGGGATGTGCCACGCTTTTCAAGGGCTTGCCCGCGCCGGTCGTGTGGGGTCCACGGAGAGGCAGTTGATAATGATAGCCGTCATAGTGCAGAGGCTCCTGCCGCTTTAAAATGTGGCGCACTATTTCGACATATTCACGGGTACGAGTAAGGGGTTTGTGATAGTTGATGCCGTGCCAACCCTCAGCAACCTGGGGACCGGAACTGCCCAAGCCAAGAATAAAGCGCCCCCCCGACAATGCGTCTAGGCCTATGGCAGTCATGGCCGCGGAGGCGGGACTGCGGGCCGGTATTTGCATGATTGCAGTGCCGATATACATGCGTTTGGTATGGGCCGCCAGCCAACTCGCACAACTGACAGCATCGCAGCCATAGGCTTCCGCCGCCCAAACTGAATGATAGCCCAGCGATTCTGCGAGCCGCACTGCATCCAGATTTATTGTAGGCTGTGCGCTAAATGCGGTCTGGGTCAGCCCCATTGCCAGTTTCATTTGTGCCGCTCCTTATCGAAATGTCGTGTAGACTGAGCTATGGTAGCAAGTATTTACGCAGGTGATGCGCCGTATGTCTGAGCTGGCAATTTCGGAAGAGGCACTCGAGGAGTTGCAGCCCATTGAGGTTGGGCCACTGGAGACTTGGCGATTTATCCGCCAAAGTTACCAGTACCCCTTGGAGCATGCTCAGGAGCTACAGAAACGGTACGGCAATGCCGTGATGCAAAAAATCGCTGGTCGGACGTATGTCAATCTCTATGGCGCCGATGCCCACCGACTCGCCTTGCTTAATGATGGAGAGGTGTTTTCAAACGCCAAAGCCTGGAATCTGATTATTGGGCGCATCTTTCCCAACGGCCTGATGCTGAGGGACGGGGACGACCACCGCTATCATCGTCGCCTCATGCAAGCAGGCTTCAAGAACAAGGTGATGCAAGGCTATTTTCGGGACATGCTGCCGCAGGTGCAAGAAGCAATCGCCGCGTGGCCCATACGACCGGGTAAATCGTTGTTGGCGTATCCATTGTTCAAACGCATGACGCTGGATATGGCTGCGACTATTTTCCTCGGCATGGATCTGGGTGATGAAGCAGACCGCATCAATCAAGCCTTCGAAACCACAGTAGCGGCTTCGATGCCACGAATTCCAGTGGCGATTCCGGGCACGTTGCTGTGGCGCGGTATTCGTGCCCGCAAACAGATGTGCCACTTCTTTATGAAGCAAATCCATAGTCGGCGTCATGGCTCAGGCAGGGATATGTTCACGTTGCTGTGCCAAGCAACAGATGAGGAGGGGAATCGCTATACTGATCAGGAGGTCATCGATCATATGATTTTTCTCATGATGGCCGCTCATGATACCACCACCAGTGCATTGACCAGCATGACCTACGCCTTGGCACGGCACCCTGAATGGCAGCAGCGTTTGCTCGATGAGGTAGTCGGACTGGGCACAGGACCACTGCGTTATGAAGACCTGGACGCACTGCAGCATATTGAATGGGTGATGAAGGAAGCCCTGCGCATGTACCCGCCCTTGTCGACATTGCCAAAATACAGCCTGAAGCCGTTTGAATTTGAGGGCGTTAAAATACCGGCCGATGCGATTGTCGTCACCTACCCGATCCATACGCACTACATGACCGACTACTGGCGTGAGCCACAGCAATTCGATCCGCTGCGTTTCAGCGATGAGCGCTTGGAACACAAAAATCATCCTTATTGCTGGGTGCCTTTCAGCGGGGGTGCTCATATGTGTATTGGGCTGCATTTCGCTATCATGCAGATTAAGCTGGTTATGTATCAGATGCTGCGAAGTTATCGGTGGTCAGTTCCAAAGGACTACAGAATGCCTGTGCAGCAATCTCCGATCTCGAAGCCCAGAGACAATTTGCCGGTCTTTTTCGAACACAGGGGTTAAGTTCGGCAAACAACGTGGTTTGGGGGACGGCCCTTTGGGCATGCCTGCGCGCACCCCTCGAAAGACAAACATAATGAGGGAAAATATATGTATGACATGGTAATTCGAAACGGTAGGGTGATCGATGGCAGTGGGTCACCGGCCCAGGTTGCAGATATTGCGCTTAAGAAAGGGCGCATTGCAGAAGTCGGTATGGGTCTTGGACCAGCTGAAAAGGATATCGATGCCAAGGGTTTACTTGTCACACCAGGTTGGGTCGATGTGCACACCCACTATGATGGCCAGGTTAGCTGGGATCCTGCGCTGACACCGTCCAGTTGGAATGGCGTAACTACGGTCGTCATGGGTAACTGTGGTGTCGGCTTCGCGCCCGTCACACCCGGCAGAGAGGCGTACTTGATTCAGCTGATGGAAGGTGTAGAGGACATTCCCGGCGCAGCGCTCGCCGAGGGCATTCAGTGGAACTGGGAGACTTTTCCAGAGTATCTGGATGCGATTGAGGGCATTCCTCATACCATCGATTTTGCTGCACAGGTGCCTCACGGCGCAGTGCGTACGTACGTTATGGGAGAACGCGGTGCTAATAATGAAAAGGCGAGTGAGGACGATGTGGCTGCTATGGCCGCGATCGTTAAAGAGGGTTTGAAGGCGGGCGCGCTGGGATTCTCCACGACCCGTACCATACTGCACCGTGCCAAAGATGGCGAACTTGCTCCAGGCACTACCGCAGACAGGGAGGAACTGATTGGCATCGGGCGCAGTATGGGAGAGGTCGGCCACGGTGTGTTTGAAGTTGCGAGCGATCTCGCGCCGGAGGAGGGGGAGCTGGAATGGATGCGACAAATAGGCAGAGAAACGGGGCTGCCTGTGACGTTTGCCTGTCTGCAAAATAATGAAGACCCCGCGCAATGGAAACGACTCTTGTCTGCGGTGGAGGCCGACCGGGCTGAGGGCGGTACTTTGACGCCTCAAGTGGCGCAGCGGCCAGCCGGTGTGCTGTTTAGCTGGGAAAGCTCGGGGCACCCGTTCATTCTGCATGCCGCATACCAGCAAGTGGCCCACTTGCCACTCGCGGAACGTTTTGCGGCATTGAGTGAAGCAGGGCTGCGCCGGGATATTCTCGATAACCCGCCAGACCTGAGCGGCCTGCCGGCAGTATTCACGACTTCACTCACTGCCTGGGATAATATGTTCCCCCTGGGGAATCCGATCGACTACGAGCCGGCCCCGGAGAAGAGTATTCGGGCGCAGGCAGCGGCGCGAGGCTGCAGCCCCGAGTCGATGGCTTACGATATCATGATGGAGCGGAAGGGAAGGGGCATCATCTATATGCCTCTGCTCGGTTATGCCGACGGTAATTTCGAGCCCCTGCGTGAGATGATGCTACATCCTAACGCAGTTTTCGGTCTGTCCGATGGCGGTGCACATTGCGGATTGATTTGCGACGCGAGCATGCCCACTTACCTGTTAACCCACTGGGCTCGGGATCGCAGCAGAGGCAAGCGCATACCAATCGAACAGCTGGTGCACTGCCAGACACGGCGCAATGCAGAGTTTTATGGTATGTACGATCGTGGTTTGCTCGCGCCGGGCATGAAAGCGGATATCAATATTATCGACTTTGACGGATTGACCATTCATCCGCCTGAAATGGTCTATGACCTACCCGCTGATGCCCGTCGTCTCGTGCAGCGGGTGGACGGGTACAAAATGACGATTTGTAACGGGCAGATAATTCGTGAAGATGGCAAGGACACCGGCGCAATGCCGGGCAGGTTGGTCAGGGGTCCCCAGGCTGAACCCAGGCAGGCCGCCGTGGCCTCGTAGGGGGCAATCTGCACAGCGTTGCAGGCGTTGTGGAACCCTTTAGGTGGCAATCCGCTGCGCGGTGGATGTCATCATGCGTGAAAAGCGTGGTTGTGGCTGCCGCAACGCCATGTTTGACCACGACTACAGGGGCAGACGTTTGCGGCTCATTCTGCAGGGTACTGTCTGTCCATCATGCCGTTAGAGCGTGCTGCGTGCGGTTAGAGTAGTTCCTGGTGCTGTTTGCGACACGATGCGAGAGCGACTGGGGGAAGCGTAAACGTGAAGCCACAGGACGCGACGGGTCAAGTAGCGCTGTATGGTCGAGACGGCTCCTCGGCCAAACTGGGGTAAATTCATGTCGGCTCGTCGCAGGTGACGCGGCATCGCCACCACATAATAAGCACGATATTTAACATAATATATATTATACGCAGTATATGTAAGCGGTTTTTAGTAATGTCACTTTGGACGAACAACTAATGTTGTAAAGAACCGTGCCTCAAAGTGTGAATTTCTAAGAAAACTTATAAATTGAGCGTACAGACCTACACGCCCCCTATCCTCGATACATGTGCGAGATTTGATGTAGACAGCGGAAGTTGCTGCGACGCTAATTACTTGGAAGCCTAATTATTCAGATATCGATTGTTCTGCGCCCAGGAAAGCACCTTAATAATGCCCTTTATGGAAGAGCGAGTTTCTGGACGCTTGGAGACATCTCCTGTTTAACGAGTTGCGCGACTCATAAACGGAGAGATTAATCATTAATCTCCCATAATTAGTCTCTATTAGGGTCGTTATTTTTCTCGTTTTACAAACCTCGCTAATAACCTGGACCGCGATAAATGGTTATCTGCAGTCCGTTGTTAGTAATCGTTCAAGAGCAAACGTCGCCTTTATCCTGCTTAAACCTCGCCTGACATCGAACTTTGTAAACTTTATTTTAACAGCTGCGCGGTAAGATCATTGTTAGGATATGGCAATTCGTCTACGAGCCACGCCATTGATCTGCCTGATTTGAATACCTGATTCAAATCTATCTCTATATAATTCGTGCGGTTCGAATAGCTCGCTATCTTCATGCGATTATTCTCAAGATCCTTTAGATTTACCCACTGCGTATAATCAGAGACAATCTGCTTATCAACGGTAGTCCTGGATACGCCTTTTGGTATATCTACGTTGTTCAGTAAATGTGCCATCAATTGCACGGCATCGGCGCTACCATCAGGCTGATAGGCGAAATAGGTTAGGTAGGTCGCTCGCACAAAGCGACTCGGTGGGGTGTAATCTGCTGATAGCCCAATCAATCCTCCGCCCTGCCCAATTTCCGTAACATTAGTTCCGTCCACAACGATCGAAGTTGTTGCTGTATCTGTCAGCGACAGATAGTTGCGAACATTATTCGTATGCCAGTCATACGTTGGAGCATTTGTCAGCACCTTCGCCACGTTGTCGTGGATGACCATTTGGCCTTGAACAAACTCTACAATGATGCTGTCACCGCTGCGATCGGTCAAAACAAAATGCAACCATGGTGGTGTTGGCGAGCCTTTGACTTCACTGGGGTTGTACCAGACTTTATAGTTTGGCAACGCTGCTCTTAGGTCTTTTACCGTGCTATACATGCCAAGAACCAAGCTTCCAAAGTTTATAATTGAGACATACTCCTCGTCTTGAGGGGTTACTTTTTGATATTCAGTAAAGCCGGGTAAAAAATTCCCACTGAGGCCCAACCCAGCTTCATTTTGCCCTTCGAGAATCGCTGGAGACCCCTGTATAACCGCTGGATAAATACCGACAAACGCGTACTTGCTAGACAAGGTTTTTGATGGCAAGTCGAGAAAATCAGGGGCGCTAACTAATACAGGGCTACCTTGAGGCTGAGACATTAGCGTCCATTGCATATCAACCGCCCACTCCATTGTGCGACCAGCGATAACCGTACCATCTTTCGCTTTAAGGTTAATCGCCGTGCACGCGTCTGCTAACGGCGCGAAGGTAATGGCTAACGCCACGATGCTACCTAGAAATTTTTTCATAAGACATCCACCCACCCGTTGTTGGTCAATTATCAATCAATACACCCCGTTATACATTTGTGTCAAATTATTGCAACGATGAATTTCGTGACCGCCCAGCATGTAGCACGCTATGACGGCATCGTCCGGCGCGCTTCTACCACGTATCGACTTTGGTCTCGTTAATTGGCCAGATAGATATACACCACCTTCTGCCAGGGCGGGTACCTCGTTCGATGCGTTGTCCCGCATTATTTCCTCCCCCCACCCTCCTCCAAAGCACGGACGATGTCGCCATTGTAGTCGATAGAGACCAGCGCGTGCTCTATAGCAGCGCACCGGCAGACACACCCGGGATCGGTCAGGGTATCGCTGAGTGGCTCAACTCGAACGCCCATGAGGGCCTCAGGGAGCACATCGAGACAATCTTGGAGGGCGGCCCCGTCTCTGTATTGGAGGCACCGCTGGATAGCCGGGAGCGGCAATGTCAGATTCGGCTGAATCCCCTGGGGACGACAGAAAACATCCTCGCGGTGGCGTTGTGGTGCCGTGATATCAGCGACTCGCGAGCTGAGCGCGCGATGCGCGGCGACGATCTCCAAAGGCTGCGGGCGTCCGAACAACGGTTTCGAACCCTTATTGAGCGAACCTGAAGCCATCGTTATCCTCGACCCAGAAACCGGCCATTTCATCGACGCTAATGGCAACGCACTGCGCCTGTTTGGCATGAGCCGGCAACAGCTGTTCCAGCACAGTCCGGTGACACTCAGTCCCGCGCGCCAGCCAGACGCAGCACTATCCAGCGAGGGCGCACGCGAAGTTATCAATGAGGCGCTCCAGAACCAGCTCCATCAGGCACACAAAATGGAGGCACTTGGCCAGCTGACCGGCGGCGTCGCGCACGATTTCAATAACCTGCTGACCGTCATTCAGGGCAATCTCGAGCTCATGAAAATCTCACCGCTGGAGAGTGACCGGGTTCTCGCAGTAGCGCGCCAGGCCACCGAACGGGCTAGAGCGTCCGACTATTGTAGGCACAGGGGTTGCACCTGGTTATCCATAGTCGGTGGGTGTGACTAGGCCTGCTCGAACATAACCAATCGGCTGGATACTTCGGATGTTCCCCGCCAGAGCTCACGGCCGCACTGTGTTTGACTTCAACTCTATCGTAGTCGAACAGCATGCTGTCGCCAGGCAAGGGTGCCCTTGGTCACGTCACCTATGAACGCCATCGCCCAGAGCAAACTCTGCTCTACCAACTTCTAGAGAAACACTACCCCGCCCTGGTTGAGCAATTGGAAGTCCAGGGTAAAAACCTAGCGACTCATGTCCATCGAGAGTTCGAAGCGTACCTAAAATGCGGTCGTCTCGAACATGGCTAGCTCCGGGTACGCTGCGACAAATGCCACTTCGAGCGACTGGTAGCGTTCTCCTGCAAGAAGCGGGGATTCTGTTTGAGTTGCGGCGCACGTCGCATGGCCGAGACTGCCGCCCTGCTGGCGGATGAAGTCTTTCCCGATGTGCCATTACGCCAATGGGTCATCAGCTTCCCCTTTCCCCTGCGTTATCTGTTTGCGGCCTATCCCCAGGCCATGGGCAAGGTGCTGGGCATCGTTTACCGGACGATCTCCACCCACACCATCCAACGGACCGGCTCAATGAACAGGGTTTTCATCCCGCCCGCCTCAGCCAGTTTTTCGCTGTCGAGACCATGAACTTAGCCAGTTGCTCGATTCACCGCCGCAATTGCCTGGGCGTACCGACGGCACGACTCGGTGCTCAACCTTCGTTAGAGGCCTCTTGGCGCGGCCCTATCGGGTCGCCGTCCGCCTGCTCCAGCTTCAGTCAAATCTCGTAACTCACTCCCATGAAGAATCTAAACAGACTCACGTCATTGGTCAGTGCCAACTGCTGGGCTTAGGCCTCGTCGGACGCAACGCTATGCGCTTCTTTGCCATCAACCAGAGTCGGACGGCATGGCTACGCATTTAGTTGGCATCATGCCAAAGCCAAAATCTCAAGCGTCAGACCTTAGATTTTTAAAGAATGCTTGGGAAAGGCGGCGGATAAGTAACTGAATTTATTCAAAATATTTTATATCTATTGCGTAGTTGTTTAGTTGGCCGTTCACTATCGACCCCATGGCCCTTGTGTGCAGTTCGCCCTTCACTGACAGGGAAACTCACCGGAAGCACTGAATGGGGTTTTCGCTTGGTTGACCCCATCGACAGGCTTACAAACAGCCGCTTGCGGCGTGCGGGTAGCTGCGCACTGCTGCAACTGCCGGGACTCGACTTTTTACAAATACATCCTTATGGTCAGATTCCCGGGTCAGGCTCGGAACTCACATGCCATCAACATCACATACACAGGAGAACACCGATGCCCATCAGCTCGATGGACGAAACCCTCGCCCACCAGACTTCAGAGACCTTCGATCGCGTTGCTACGTCGGATAGAAACTTTTACGACCGCTTTTACTTCAACCTGCATCAAAAGTCCGGCGACATGTTTATTGTACTTGGCATCGGCCAATATCCGAATCTGGGCACCACCGACGCATTCGCGTTACTGGTGAGGGATGGGAAGCAGCATGTCTTGCGTGCATCGAGAGAGCTTGGCATCGACCGCTCTGATACCCGCGTCGGTCCTTTCGCCGTAGAAGTAGTCGAGCCATTGCAGTCTTTACGTTTTTATTGTGATGATAATGAACACGATATAAATTTCGATGTGACCTTTCGAGGGCATGGGCCAGCGGTAGAAGAGCCGCGTACATTCATGCGTAAAGGTGCAAGAGTGACAATGGATACCTCTCGGTATACACAGATAGGACGTTGGGAAGGTAGTATTAATTTCAAGGGCGAGACCGTGGTCGTTAAACCTGATGAATGGGTCGGTATTCGTGACCACTCTTGGGGTATTCGGCCGGTGGGAGAAGCTGAGCCATTGGGCATTCGCATCAATGAATACGTCGACACCTACGGCTTTTTCCACATCTTTGTGCCTATGCAGTTCGAGGATTTCCAGCTCAAGGTATTTATAGAGGAAAATGCAGACGGCAGCTTGATCGTTGAAGAATGCATTAAGGTCGACAGTCATGCAAAAGGTGGCGCCATTCACCAGTTGGGTAAACCTTCGCACTCTATCCAGTACGTCAGTGGCTCAAGAGAGCTGGCCTCAGGTGAATTACAATTCGATGACGAAAACGGCGCCCCACTGACTGTGCGTTTTGAAGCCCTAAATTGTGCTTGTCTGGCGGCAGGAACTGGTTATGTGGCCACACCTGAATGGACACACGGCGCGTACCAGGGCAGATTCAAGTTAGAGGCCGTAGAATTTGCTGTCAGCAACGCGGCACAACGGGGTGCACTAGGCCCTCTGTACGAACATATCGGGCGCTTTAAACTAAGCACTGGCGAGATAGGCTACGGCATGTTCGAAAACCTCTCGGTGGGCCACCACTTCAAATACGGTTTCGACTCTTTTGAAGCGGTAGCGCCCTGAGCGCCTGGCCGAGGTAGCGATACAATGAAAAAAAAACGATAGTGATTACCGGCATCACCAACGGGATCGGTGGCGTTACTGCGCTGGAACGCGTCCGACAAGGGCCATCGTATTTTCTGGCCAATCGCAATCGCGCCAAGTTAGAGGTGACGTATTGGCACGTGACCGGAGCCTGAGCTTCGAGGGAATACAATTGCGCGGGATATGAATGAGAGGCTTCCATTGGAAGTGGCCTAAAAGTTGTCGGTCATCGCAGCTACCTCTATCCACAAGCTGCGCATAATTTTTTTATGTTAAATATCTAACGGCCTGGCATAGATTGCGTAATATTGCATTGCCCGCGTGATGCGCCTAGCCGACGGTACGCAGCCACATATACCCGACATAGGTTGCTAGCATGGCACACGCGGTTCGCCGATGCAGTGTGCCCCGGTCGAACAGGAACACCAATACTAACGCCGCTGAGAAGCCCAGAGTCAGCAGGATATCGACGATACCCCCTGACGGGATGGATATGGGTTTGATCAATGCAGCAGCGGGCAAGACAAACAAGCTATTGAACAAGTTCGATCCAACCACATTACCCAAACAAAGGTCCGACTCATTTTTTATGGCGGCAATGACCGACGTCACGAGTTCGGGCAGGCTGGTTCCAATCGCTACCACCAGCATACCCACCACTACAGGCGGTAATCCCATCAATTGGGCGAATTCAGACCCCTTATCCACCGTGAGGTGGCCTCCAACGCCGAGCAGTACACTGCCGATAATGACAAACAACCAGTCCTTGTGGGTACTGTTCTCCTTAGGCGCGGGCAGCACTTTGCGTATTTCGTCGACTTCACTAATGAAAGCGTCCTGCGTTCGTGTGCGCACTTCCGCTATGGCGATATAAAGGAAAGCGCAAAGCAATAGCAGGAGTATTAGCGCATCCGAGCGGGATATTTCCGGCACGCCGACCCGCAACCACCGATCAAGTGTCATGACCAGCAGCACTGACGTCCCAAGCAATAACAGGGGGAGTTCACGGCGCACAATCTGACCTTCAATTTTCATCGGTTTCACCAGAGCAGCCGTGCTTAGCACAAGACCGAGGTTGGCGAGGTTAGAGCCGACTACATTGCCGAAGGCAAGGTCGGATTGGTTGCGCAGAGTGCCAATAATGTTGACTACAAGTTCCGGGGCGCTGGTACCAAATGCCACCACGGTAAGGCCGACGAGCAGCGGTGAAACACCGTACTGGGAGGCCAGCATGGATGCACCACGCACTAGTGTTGCGCCCCCTACCAACAAACATGCCAAACCCAATATCAGAAGAAAGAACGTCAACCGAGACTCCTCAAATATGTTTCACGGTCAGGCAAGGGTGCTGGCAACCTACGCTAAAAGCAAGAAGCGCCGATGTCAGTTTCCAGGAGTCGGATTCGTTTACCTTACCAGGAGAAAGACGACATGCTAATCGGAGATAGGCCAGCGATCATCCTCGATATAGAAGCGGAAGCGTTCCTCAATCATATGCGTGGTCAAGCCGTAATCCGCAAGATCATATACATGTTTGCCATGTTTGTCCTTTGGATGGCTGGCGATATGATTTTGCATACATGCTCTCGCCTTATCCGACAAGACCATGTTGAATGCGCCGTACACTCTCTCGACTACCGCTAACGGTCTATCGGCGAGCTCGCGCTGAGAACAGTCAATGAACAGTTCGGGTGATAGACGCTCCCGTTGTTCAAAACCCCTTTCGAGAGAGCGAGCGTACCATTCCATCACAGCATGGCCAATCTGCCCTGCATCCAGGTGACTGCAGTCACCCGCATACATCGCCATGACTGCACTGTTCATACTATTAATGCTCGCGATTACTGCAACCGGATCCCGGTGACACCAAACAAATCGAGCATCCGGAAAGACCGTGCGAATGGCGTTTATGCCCCACATGTGCGCAGGTGCTTTCAATACCCATTGTCTGCCAGGATTCCGCCAATTGAGTAATTGCAACAGGCGTTTTTGATAACGGTACAGAGGGGTCAGATCTTGCTGCAGCAACCAGCTGCGGTAGGGCTCCAGCATGATTTCGAAGCCGAGCTGCACGCCACTGAATGCATACGCATGCAGCAATACGCATTCCTCCGGAGTATCCGCGTCCACGTAGTGGATTTTCGCAAAATCTGAATCGCCACGCTCTTCCAACGCTTGTACAAGAAACGGATAGCGCGGATCCTGCTGCCCAGGCGCGCTACCGGGCCAGGGGTCCGGAAACTGGCATTCCCATTGCAACAAACCGCGATTGTCCGGCGCAGCGACTAATAGATTAATCAAGGCCGAAGTACCAGAGCGCGGTAAGCCCGTGACGAATATTGGCGCGACGATGTCTTGCTCTGCTACATGAGGGTGTTCCCTGAAGGCATTTTCGCATTTCAATCGTGTGGCGAGTTGCATGACAACGCGCTCACGACAACGCTGGCGACCAATTGGATCAAGCACATTTCGATCATATGTTTTCAGTAGGGTCACCAAGCCCTCACGATAGTCGAGCTCACCAAAGTCATTGAACCCCGTCTGGCCCTCCGCCTCGCCAATGAGCTCATCCGCAGAGAATTTTGGTGTGCCCGTCATTTCAGCTCCGAAAGTTTTGCTACGCGTGTATTGAGCGTTGGATGATGATCGGCACCAATCCAGCGCCAACACATGGTGCCCATCCGATGTCCTGCCGTTTCAATCCAGTTTGGCACGCCTGGATCTGTGTGAGAGACCACCACACGGACACTACCGTCGGCCTCATAATGGGCTGTGTGCTTATTGACATGAATAGTGTGGTGGCGATAATCCAGAGACTCCATCCACCAATTGTCCAGCTGAAAGTTCCAGGTTTGGCACTCGGGAATGTCGGGCGCTTCAATAATGAATACCTCGTCCTGCGCCAGCTCCCAGGCACTATGGAAGTAGAAGATGTTCGGGTCGCCTCCGATCGATTGACAGTAATCCTGATCCGCCGGTGGCAGCGTATTCACCGTGGGGAGAAAACTTTCAGCCCAATCTTCAAACATTTGTGCCGAACCGTGCACAAACATGACTGCGCCTTGCAGACCTCGCAGGAGCTTCTCAGCCGTTAAGGGTTGTGGCCGGTCGTCTTTCGCACCGATCCGTGCAATAGTCATCTCTGCACGGCTTTCGTTGATGCGGTCCTGAAAAGTCTGTCGCACAGTGATCGAATTGGTGTCATCCCCTAGCGGTAGCCAATTGCCGGATTTTTCTTCCCTGCTGAGAACAATGTCTATCTCGCCGTTTGGTCCGATATCCATTTGTCGGTGATCAATATGGCCAGTGACCTCCATGGTGCCATCAATGGCATAGCGATTGATAATAGAGCTGATACCCAAGTAGTTTACCGTGCCCCGCTTGCCTGTAATGCGATAGTCGTATTTTGGATTTATCGGTGCGCTCTCATAACGGTTGTCCGGGTTGTCCGCGCCCAACTTAATCGTCTCGTGGGCCCCACAACGCAATTGTGGAAACAAAGGGTCACGGAATTCCAGGAAGCTTTCTAGGCCGCCTCGGAGCAGCCGGGACAGGTATCGGTATCCCTCGGCCTGATTGAAAGGATCTTGGGGGGCTTTTTTGCTCTGGATGATCTTGCCCGCATCCTTCAGGGCGTCGCAAAACTCTTCCCAGGCGGTTCCATCCACCACTTTTTTTTCCGCATCAGATAACGACATACGGGGCTCCTGAACAGTGGGTTTGTCAAAGGACGGACAAGTGTTATCAAAGCATCACCGGGAATCAAGTGTGCCGCTATATCGGCAGTGAAAGCCGCCCTATTCCTGTGGTCGGGTCTGCTCGTTTGAACCGACGTGATGCGCTACGGCGTCGCTTCATCTTGTAAGCCGCGCAAGACCCTCGCTACCCAGACGAGAATCGTCACCGCGATAAGCAGTGCCACACTAACCAGCACTATCGCCACCGTTGGGACCCATCGGGTTTTCGTATCAAGCTGTCCCGGCATGGCGTTGATTCTAGCTTGCAAGGTCCTATAAGCAACAAAGCCTTCTCTATCAAGGTTGCCTAGAACAAGACTACGACGCTCGAGTGGGTCTATTTTCAGATCATAAAAGCGACCATCCTCGTACAACTTCCAGCGCTGGTCGAAGGCATAGCGAGCGGGCCTCATAGTAGGCACGCGCGGCTCGAAGTGGATAAACAGGTTTTCCCGAGGCAGTTCGCTCAAGTTACGAAAAACCGGGACCAGGCTGACGCCATCGCCCGGATACGTCTCGGGCAAGGCGACACCTGCCAGTTCGGCTAAAGTCGGGAGGATGTCGTTGAGGTTGACCAGACTTGCGCTTACGCGTCCCTCGACAACAAGGCCAGGGCCCCAGGCTATGAAGGGGACTCGGGACCCCGTATTCAGCGTTTTGCCCTTAGCGCCGACGACCGCTTTACCTCTGTAACGACTGATAATGTCGGTATCGGTGCCGTTATCACCGATGAACAAGACCAGCGTATTGCCAGTGAGGTCGAGCGCGTTGACCTTATCGCGTATCTTGCCTACTAAGGAATCCATGTAAGCAACCATGGCAGCAAAGCGTGCTTGATCATCGGAGTCTTCGTCACGCATCTGGGGAGTGATCACAAAGGGCGCGTGGGGTAGAAGCATCGGATAATAGAGAAAAAATGGTCGGTCTCGTTGAGCTTCGATGAAGTCAAGAGCCGCTTTATTCATTACATCAGGCCCGAAAACGTGCTCACCATGCTTTCGCACGTCGCCATTGTGGTCGATTAACGGAGACCAATAGCGTGAGCCGCGCTGCTGTGCAGTAAGCTGCCAGACTATGTACTCATCAAAGCCTGCATCCCCAGGTAACGCGCCTTCAATATCTTCAAAACGGTTATTGAACAACTCCCATTTGCCGATTACTGCGGTACTGTAGCCGGCCTCTTGCATTAGATGAGCAAAGGTAGTCTGAGTAGGCTCAAGGTAGCCATAGTGGCGGTAATTGCGGAAATTGTATTGCCCGGTCATGATCTTGACCCGTGAAGGTGTGGACAGGGGCTGAGCATGTCCATGGTCGAACATGAGCCCCTCTGCTGCCATCTCATCGATATATGGGGTTCGATAGCTCTCGCCACCGTAGGCTCCAATCACCTCTGCCCCAATATCGTCCGCTAGTATCAGAATGATATTGGGAGACCTTGCCGACGCCGCGTACACGGGGAGGAACACCACGGTAACCAGTACAGACCAGAGAAAGCGCGTCATCTCAGAGCAACTTCATCAACTGCTCTAGGGTGCGTATCAACGGTCCGTGATACCAGGGTGTCTCTGGATCCCGGTCAGGAACCTGGTATTTGTTACGCAGAGTCAAAAGTCGGTTTTTCAGATCGCGAGTAATTGATTCGTAACGCTCGTCGCCATAGCGATTGTATTGCTCTGCAGGGTCGGCTTCCAGATCGAACAGTTCCCACTCCCCGTAGCGATAATAGTGGACCAATTTATAGCGTCCTGTGTGCACACCGTAGTGCCGCGGTACACCGTGAAAACCCGGGTTCTCATAAAAGTGGTAGTACAGGTCTCGATCCCAGTTTGTGTTGGGGTTGTCAAACAAAGGCAGCAGACTGACACCGTGCATCGGTCGATGAGGTTGCACGCCTGCCGCGTCGAGAAGCGTTGGAGCAAAATCAATATTCTGCACCATGGCATCAGTATGGCTACCGGCAGGGATGCGCTGTGGCCAGCGCACAAGGAGAGGTATGCGTGACGACACCTCGTCCATCCATCGTTTATCAAACCAGCCATTCTCGCCAAGGAAAAAACCCTGGTCGGACGTATAGACGACGAGGGTGTTATCTGATAAGCCGCTTGTGTCAAGGTAGTCCAACAGGCGGCCAATCTCCCTATCCATACTCTGTACAGACGCAATATAGGTCTTGATATAGCGCTGATATTTCCAGCGAACATCCGCATCGTGAGACAGATCTGCCGACTCATACCTGCGGTTCCCCTCGGCAAATGCCGACTCCCATAACACTGCCTGCTCAGACGTCAGATTTCCAGGCATACTCTTTTTCACATCACCGTTTGTCATGTATTCGGCGATGGACATGCGAGCGTCTCGTCGCATAGCATTTTCGCCATTGAAATCGCGAAGCAGGGTATCCGGCTCTTCAATATGTGTACTCTCCTCCCAGGATCGTAATTCATGTGGCCCTGGCAGCCAGTCTCGATGCGGCGTCTTGTGATTGTAGATCAAGAAAAAGGGAGCCGGGTCGTTGGCTGCGGCATGCAGCCACGCTAGCGCCTTGTCGGTAATCAACTCCGCAACGTAACCCTCGGTGAGCTCGACGCCGGCCGGACCGCGAAATTCTGGATTGTAATAACTGCCCTGCTCGAAGATGTTGTGAATCACGTCCCAGTGATTGAAGCCCACCGGATCACTGTAAAGATGCCACTTGCCAATCACCGCTGTGTTATAGCCGGCGTCTTGCAAAAGGCGTGGCAATGTCTGCTGAAAACCATCGAAAGATCCCGACCATTCATTGGAGTAAAAGCCATTGGCATGGCTGTGCAGTCCTGTCAGCATGGTAGCTCGGCTGGGTCCACAAATAGCGTTGCCGACATAGGCTCGATCGAAACGCAGTCCCTCTCGCGCAAGCCTATCAATACCGGGTGTTAGCATGATTCCGCCACTGTAAGCACTGACGGCACGCACGGCATGGTCGTCGGACATGATGAAGAGAATATTGGGCCTATCCGCAAAAGCTAAGGTGGCTCCCAGTAACGAAAACACACAAGTCAGCAGATTTAGGCTTCGCATATCACAGCCCGTAATGACGTTTTTGCTATACCGCGCCTGCGGTGAGCTGTTTTACCGCATAGTCGCAGGCGCGGGCGGTGAACGCCATGTAGGTCAACGAGGGGTTCACGCAGGATGCTGATGTCATAAAGGAACCATCGGTAACGAACAGATTAGGTATCTCGTGCGCCTGGTTCCATTTATTGAGTACAGATTTAGCCGGGTCATCTCCCATTCGGGCCGTGCCCATTTCGTGAATGCCCTCTCCAGGCAGTGACATTTCCTCCACACCAGGTAGGGTGAATACTGCGCCGGCCGCTTTAAGAATGCGATCTGCCTGCTCTCGTGCATCGCGACGCAACTTCACCTCGTTTTCACTCCAACGCATGTCAAATGCAACCTGTGGCAACCCGAAGCGATCCACCTCTTTACTCAGGTACAAACGGTTGCGCTTCATTGGAAGACACTCGGTAAAGCCTGCCAATGCCCAGATCCATGGTCCGGGCTTGCGCAGGGCATCCTTGAGATCGGCGCCAAAACCCTTTTTGTTGAAGGCGGTCTGCCAATTCATCCGGATTGTCGCAGTCTGGTAACCGTACCCGCGAATGAAATCAGCATCTTCATCTTGGCCACCGATATTGCGAAAGCGCGGAATGTACATTCCCGTCGGTCTGTTACCTTTGTAATACGTATCCATATTATCCAGAAAAATTCCCAGCCCACTGACTCCCAGTGTGTGATCCATCAGGTAATGACCAAGTACACCGCTGCTGTTGCCCAGTCCATTAGGGAAGCGTTCACTTGTGGATTGCATGAGGATCTGCGTGCTGGATACAGTAGAAGCGCAAAGGAAAAACAGTTTGGCAGAGTATGACGCGCGCTCCTTAGTGTGCATATCAATTACTCGCACACGCGACACTTTGCCAGTTGTCGGATCATACTCCAACTGTTCTACCAGAGAGTCAGGCTTGAGCGTCATATTGCCGGTCGCTGTCGCCGCCGGTAGCGTCGAGCTTTGTGAACTGAAGTAGCTGCCCGTGGAGCATCCTCTAACACAGGGGCCGCAGAAGTGGCAAGCTGCTCTACCAGGCAGAGGTTCCGTTAATATGGCGACCCGCGCATCGGTCAATTTCACGTCAGGAGCCTTACTTTTAAGCCGATCAGCGATAGTGTTTTCCAGCGCATAGCGTGGCATCGGTTTCTGAAATTCGCTGTCAGGCAGTTCGGCCAATCCCTCCGACCTGCCCGAGATACCGGCAAACTTCTCAACATAGCTGTACCAGGGGGCGATGTCCTCGTACTCCACCGGCCAGGGTATACCATGACCATCGGTCGCGTTGGCCTTCAGATCCATTTCACTCAGGCGGTAGGTCTGGCGACCCCACATTACGGACCGTCCCCCTACCCTACCGCCACGGACCCACATGAAAGGATTGTCGTCGTCGACTACATATGGGTTCTCTTTTTCATTTATCCAGAGGTGCCGGGTCGCTTCGTTGATGGCATATCCAGTACGAGCCACCATCGGATATTCTTCTTCGTAAAGTTCCCGTGGCTTTTTACCCTGGTAGGGAAGCTTCCAATCTGGCGCGTGCTCTCCCAGATAACCCTTGCCGTGCTCAAGAGCACTACCCCGCTCCAGCACCAGCACCTTCAGACCCTTTTCCGTCAACTCCTTTGCTGCCCAACCACCGGAAATGCCTGACCCGACCACAATGGCATCGAAATCGTATTGTCTGCTTTCACCCATATTGTGAAGTCCCGAACTATTTATATGAACGAGCCAGCCCAGGAGCTGTCATCTTTAGACAAGGGATAATTACCGTCAAATGCCATAGGCATCGGGTCATACCGCAACACCTGTTTGGACCCTACTTCCGACGTGAAGAACCCATAAATTGTCAGCTCCTTAATCTGACAGATAAACGGAGCATCACTTATGAACTCTCGCTGCACGTTGCCGAATTTATACCAATCGGAGTCGCTCGCCTCACCCTCCAGTTCTTCCATGATCTTCAACTGCGTGGCTGTATCCAATTGATCAAAGGGCTTACCATACGTCTGCGGAACTTCCGTTTCTATGGCCGTAAGGCCTGCCTCGAAAATAGCGCGCTCCTCGGCATTAAGCCAGTCCGCCGCGAGCAATTCGATAAACTGCGGTACACCCGCATCGATCGCTCCTGGAGTATCCGTGCGCGGGATGACAACCTCCGCCATGGCAGCGACAATTTTCTTTTGCGCTGGGGAGAAATATTCGACGTCTTTGGAATTGTAGTCAGGGGCAGTTGCCAGGTAGACCTGCTGCTCCTCGGTTAGGCTGAACCCGTGTTGGGCCGCAGTAACACCACTCACCATAATGGCCGCACACTGCAGGAATTCACGACGGTTCATGCTGGCTTCCCCTCAAGTTGCGCCACAGTGGTGGCAAAATAATAATGGCTCCGGCGACGGCCAGACAGGCGTGCAGATGATAGGGCCAGATTCCGAAATAGTAACCTGCGGCTTTAAAACCACTGTACCCCCAGTAAATGGGACCAAAATCTGTTACGTGGTACAACTCATAAAATAATGTCGCCGTCGCGGGTAACAGATAATAAAGATAGCCCGCCACGATAAAGGCGATCACCCAGCGGCGTGGAGACCATAGCATGGTTTTGTAGCCCTCCGACATTGTATCGAATGTGCAGTAAGCCTTAGAGCTGGTCACGAATGAACGCGATACCCTCGCCAGACACTTGCCATGGTGATTGGAACGCGTTACGCCAAATATTGGCGGCCGTGGCCAGGTCCGGATCGCCAGTACCGAAAGATTCTATCACCAGCCAACCGGAGTAGCCGACTGCCTTGAGCGCGGCGAAGTTCGCCACCCAGTTGACCTGCCCTGTGCCCAGTGCTCCGCGGTGACTTTCACTGAGATGAACGTGGGTTAGGACCTTTGCACAATTTTGCAAAGCTGTTTCGGGGTCGGCTTCCTCAATATTGGCATGATGCGTATCATAGTGCACGCCGACAGTGTCGAGGCCGACCTGCTCCACCATGCGCCGGCAATCAGCCGTGGTATTGATCATAAACACTTCGAAGCGATTCAAGACCTCCAGCCCCAGCCGCACACCCTGCTGCCCACCATACGCACCACAACTATGGAGATAATCAGCGCACCACCCCCATTCCTCCGCTGTCGGGCCGGCACCAGTGAAGTACTTGTGCGCCTGATAAAGGCCTCCGACTAAAATATCTGCGCCGATCACCGCCGCGCCGTCGATACAGCGTCGCAAATGTTCAGCCGCTGCCAAGCGTACCGAGGTCTCTGATGAAATCGGATTGCTCTCCCGTCCCATGAATGCGCAGGCAGTACGCGCCAAACCCAGTTCGTCGCAGGCTGTGGCCATGGCTTTCAGCTGTGCGTAAGATTGATCGCCAATCGGTATCTCGACACCGTCAAACCCTTGCCCTGCCAGGACCTCAAATACAGGAATGTGCTCCGGTGTTATCCGGGTGCCCCATAGCAACATGTTCATTCCGATTCTTACATCCACCGTCATCCCCCTCAGGGTACAGGCGTTCCAGATTCGACCATGGAGCGTGAAGAGCGTTCACCTCGTTTCCTATCCGCTAACCAGATAATGGCAAATACCGGTATTAGTAGCATCGGCACCACGGCGACTGACTGAAATGATTCCACCGAGGCGTAACGGAGCGCCTGCGCCATTGCCTCTGGAGACAGGCTGCTCAGCAGTTCACTGCCACCGGCCGCCCTGGCCTTGGCTTCATCGAATATGGCACCCATGATGGGCAGTACAAACTGGATCGACATGCCACCCGCGAATCCCATCAGCCCCAGGGCTACTGCTCCGCCACGAGGGAAACGCTCGGCGACAATTCCCAGCATCGTGGGCCACATGTAGCACACCCCGATACCCCATACTGTCGCTGCAGCAAAGGCCAACAGTGGCGAATCCGCCAGACTCAGCAGATACAGTCCGAGGCCAGCCGCCGCGCAGCTGACAATCATCAAACCGATCGAAGATATGCGCTTGACGATGGGACCGGCAAAATGACGCATGACAAACATCAATGCACTGACATATACAAGCACCAAGATGCCGGGTATACCGACAGTATTGGTCAGGGCGATATCTACCCAGGCGCCGGGCGCAAGTTCGGAGGCCGCCGTCAGGAACATGCATATCCAGAACAACCAAAACAGGGGCCGCTGGACCAACTCGCTAATCATACCCGCGAAAGGGACACCCGCAGCGACACGTTCGGTCACCGGAAAAGTCGAGCGAGCCACCATACAGGCCATGATCACCGCGGGCACCAGCAACACGAGCACATTGACTTCCCAGGGAAGACCAAACTGCTCGATTGCAACACCGAGCAGACCGCCGACCACAATCCCTGCCGGCCACCACGCATGCAAGATATTCAGGCGGTGGGTCTTTTCCTGGGGGTACAGTGTCGCCACCATCGGGTTTGAAGCGGCCTCGACAGCACCCCAACCCAGGCCGGTCAGCAGTAAACTCAGCAGAACAACAGCTTCGACAGCGCCTGATACCGGCATTACAGCCGCCGCCAACAAACCGAGAGAACCCAACACATACGCGGAAGCCGACAGTAACAACATGCGCTTTATCCCGATCAGGTCGACAATTGCGCTACCAAATAAAAGCGTCAGGGCAAACCCGGTAAAAGTGATGCCAATGGCCTGCCCTACCATAGCGGCGGAATTGACGAGATCAATCTGATCGTAAATGTCTGCTTGCAGATCTGGCGCGATGTTGGCACGTACAGCAAAACCAAGGCCAATCAAAAAAATCGAGAGATTGCCCACATAATAAAGTCGCTGGCGGTCGATGTTGATATCAGTCACGGGGGCACCCTCTTGTCGTTATAGTGATGTTTTACCGATTCCGCTTAGTCCAAACCCAGTATACGCCGATTTATGTTTTCATCTGTCGTCCCAGCGGCAAAGTCGTCAAAGGCCCTGTCGGTGGTTCGAATGATGTGCCGTTTGATAAAATCCACGCCTTCTTTTGCGCCTTGCTCAGGGTGTTTTAGACAGCACTCCCACTCCAGTACTGCCCACCCCTCAAAGCCGAATTTCGCCAACTGACTGAAGATGCCGCTGAAATCGACCTGCCCGTCACCCAAAGAGCGGAACCGACCCGCTCTATCCACCCAGTCCTGATAGCCACCGTAAACGCCCTGGCGGCCATTCGGATTAAACTCCGCATCCTTGACATGAAACATCTTGATGCGTTCACAATAAATCTCGATAAACTGCAAATAATCAAGTTGCTGCAGCACAAAGTGACTGGGGTCATAGAGTATATGGCAACGGGGATGCCCATTGACGGCATCGAGGAACCGCTCAAAGGAAACGCCGTCGTGCAGGTCTTCTCCGGGGTGGATTTCATAGCACAGATCCACACCTGCCTCTTCGAAAGCGTCTAAAATCGGCAGCCAGCGCTTGCCCAACTCGGCGAAGCCGGTCTCAACCAGGCCTTTTGGCCGCTGTGGCCAAGGGTATAGTGTGTGCCATAACAGAGCACCTGAAAACGTCGCATGGGCCGTTAGGCCCAAATTTTTACTGGCTTGAGCCGCCAGCAATAGCTGCTCAACTGCCCAGGCCTGCCGCATTTGCGGTTTTCCGCGTACGATAGCGGGCGCAAAACTATCAAACAGTGCATCATAGGCCGGATGCACTGCCACCAGTTGCCCCTGAAGGTGTGTTGACAATTCGGTGATCGCGACACCACTTTCAGCACAAGCACCGATGAGCTCATCACAATAATCTTTGCTGACAGCGGCTGTTTCGAGATCGATCAAGCGCTCGTCCCAGGTCGGCATCTGGACACCCTTGTAACCTAGATCGCTGGCCCATGTGCTGATGCTCGCCAGAGAATTGAACGGTGCCTGATCACCGAGGAACTGTGCTAGAAAAATTGCAGGACCTTTGATGCTGTGCATTTAATCCGCTCCTGATTAATACGACTGTAGGCGATGCCATTTCACGTTACTCGCGCTTGCGGTCACCGCCAGTTCGATAAATGCCATACCGCGTATTGCAGCTTCAATACCAGGGCAGTCAGTGTTGTGGTCATGCGAGGCAACACCCGCGTGCCGATCGCGGAGCTGCCCAGCAAAAGCCATATAGAGATTAGCGAATGCCTCGATGTAGCCCTCCGGATGCCCCATGGGCAAGCGGGTATTCGCGGTCGCCCGCTCGCCTAGATAGGCCGCGCCGGCTCGCAACATTTGCACAGGCCGATCATGCCACTTCAACCAGAGGGTATTGGGTTCCTGCTGACTCCACTCCACTCCACCTTTGTCTCCGTACGCACGGATTTTCAAACCGTTCTCTTCTCCAATACAGATTTGACTGGCATGTAGCACACCGCGTGCCCCGCTCTCAAAACGCAGCAACATGGCGCCGTCGTCATCGAGAACGCGACCTTCCACCATGGGGGTAAGATCCGCACACACAGCTTCAATCTTTAAGCCACTGACATATTCTGCCAGGTTCGCCGCGTGTACGCCGATATCGGCGAAACAACCGCTGACTCCCGCTCGCTCGGGGTCCAATCGCCAGCTAGCCTGCTTATTGCCTGCCTGCTCCTCTCGTTCGACCAACCAGCCTTGCGGGTACTCTACGATGACTTTGCGTATAGCACCGAGTTCGCCAGCAGCGATGCGTTGCTGCGCTTCTTTGACTAACGGATAGCCGGTATAAGTATGCGTTAAGCCATAGAGCAAATTGGTCGCTTGGAGTTTTTCACGCAGTAGCAACGCTTCATTCAAAGAGAGGGTTGCCGGCTTGTCAGACAGCACATGAAAGCCTGCGTCGAGGGCCGCATGGGCAACGGGGTAGTGCAGGTGATTCGGGGTGACAATGGCAACGAACTGCATGCGCCGGTCGGCACTTAGCTGCGCCTCGGCAGACATCATTGTCTGGTAGTCTCGGTAGACCCGCGAAGCAGGCAATCCCAATTGCTTGCCGAAGCGCAGTGAGCACTCCGGGTCAGCGCTGAAGGCGCCGCAGACCAGTTCGATTTCTCCGTCCAGCGCCGCCGCGCTGCGATGCACCTCTCCGATGAAGGCACCCTCGCCTCCACCGACCATGCCCATCCTCAACTTGATCATGAGCCTGCTCCCGGTTTCGCGGTATTGTTTCCACTTGTGGCTTGACAGGTCTTGCATATATGCCGACTATTCTTGAATAAATTCAGCGTGAAAGCTAAAATTTGACAAAACTGATGTATGCGCAGCTTGTCGATGCCACCGCGAACTTCACCCTGTTGGACTTGGTGCCGGATACTCATGCCTGGCTAAAGGACCCTGCGGGGACCTTTGTCCATGCCAACCGGCTATTTCTGCAGCGTTTTGGTTTCCACTCGGCCGGTGCGCTGGCCGGTAAGACAGACCATGACCTGGCACCGCCTCACCTTGCACAGCAATACATCCGTGATGATGGGCGAGTCCTCGCCGGCACCGTAGTCACTGACCGCCTTGAACTGAT
The DNA here is from genome assembly GCA_013214285.1 of Halioglobus sp. GTDB lineage: Bacteria > Pseudomonadota > Gammaproteobacteria > Pseudomonadales > Halieaceae > Marimicrobium. The sequence goes on from JABSPW010000007.1 coordinate 36,745, forward strand.
ATCTGGCGTAGACCGGGATGGTGATTGGTTCCTTACGTCAAAGTGGCCCGTCTACGATAAACACAACCACATTATTGGCACACTTGGTATCAGCCGTCATCTGAACCGCACAGAGGGTACGACGTTCCCCTTTCAACAGCTACGTGCACCGGTCGATTACATCCATCAACATTTCAGCCAGTCACTGTCCGTAGCAGACCTGGCCCGGGCCTGTAACTTATCCATCAGTGCTTTGGAGCGACGGTTCCGCAGACATCTAAATAAAACACCGCACCAATACATCAGTGAAGTGCGTCTCTCTCATGCGCGAGCCCTTCTTTTGGATACGGATAAGAGCATAGGCAGTATCGCGCTGGAAGCGGGTTTCGCAGACCATAGTCATTTTACTCGGGCCTTCAAAAAGCAATTTGGAGTGACACCAAGGACGGCGAGAGCGCAGCCTGGATAGCCTGCAGCCGGGCTGACGTGACATTGCCGTCCGGCCCAACGCGGGCAAGGGGGCAATAAATTAGTCAGCGTAGGCCTTGCCGAAGGCGCTGACAAAAGCCTCAAGGTCAGCTGCTGGCAGGTCGTTAATGCCCGCCGCACCCGCTCGTCCGCCACCGGTGGGGAACTGGTTGCAAAGATCTGCAGCACCGTTTTTATTGGTCATGGGAGCCCGCACACTGACCAGATAATTACCGTTGGCCTTGATTGTCAGCACTGCATGGGCGCGGTGCGGGTTATCAACAGCGAGATCATTACTGTAGACGCCACTGACGCGCCGTGCCCAGGCCTCGTTGGGCAGTATAAACACAGCCGTCGACGCATCCACTTGCACGGGCTCAAGGGCAGCAGCGGCGGCCATGTCCTCGCGGTAGCCGGTACTTAACGTGCGAAAGTCCTTTGAGTTGACGACAAAATCTAGCGGACCATCGGCCGCATAAAGGTTCAGGTAGAGCCGTCTCGGGTCGTAGTGTAAGTCTTCGATGGCAGGGCCGTAGCCATTGTAGTTGATATAGGTGCCGAGCTGCTCCAATGCCTCGAGGTCCTCACGCGAAATGGTCAGATCGTGCGCCAAAGTACGCGCCGTATCCTTCAAGTTGTCGCCAAAAGCGCCCGTCACTGCCCAGTCTAGATGGGCTCCTTGCAGGTGTTCATTGACCAGCACCGCAGTACATACTTCGGGTGCCTCGTTAATGATCGCGGTCAGGTTAGGACTGTCGGGAATGTTTCCCGGCTTGTGATGGTCTACATAAAACACGGTTGCGCCGACGCTCAAAGCGTTTTCCAGCGACGCTTTGTTCTTGTCCATGGAGACATCCAGGACCGTTATGCGATCCCCCGCCACAGCGTCAACACGATCGAGCAAATTGATATCCCGCTTCACGCCGGTTATTAGCTCAGCGTCGCGGGGCGCAGCTTTGCGCATTTGCAGTAGCGCGCAGATACCATCCGCATCGCCATTGAACAGATCGTAGTTCATGAGTTGCGCCCTACTCGCCAGCTGCTGATATCCAGGTTACGAGTCAAGGGACTGGTAGTAGTCCGATAATATTTTCGCTACTTCCGGACGTGAAAACTCCGGCGGAGGCGCCTCGCCCCGACCTAACATCTCACGCACCTTCGTACCGGACAATAGGACGAAGTCCTCCATGGTATGACCTTCCGGCGCGTCCTTCATCATAATAACGCGGTCAAGCTTCGTACTGTAAGCGGTATGATCTGCTTTGAAGACCTCGAGTTCCAATGCGCCCGTGGGCACGTCTTCATCAAAGATCGTTTGCGCGTCGAAGCCACCATAATAGTCACCCACCCCTGCATGGTCTCGCCCGACTATGAGATGTGTACAGCCACAGTTCTGGCGAAATACAGCATGCAGTACCGCTTCGCGTGGACCTGCATAGAGCATATCAAAGCCGTAACCTGTCACCATAACTGTATTAGGCGGAAAGTAGACCTCTACCATTTTGCGAATCGAGGCGTCACGCACATCGGCGGGTATGTCGCCTGGTTTGAGCTTTCCCAACAACATATGAATCAGAACGCCGTCTGCATCGAGCTGATCCATAGCCATACGACATAATTCCTCGTGTGCCCGGTGCATGGGATTGCGGGTCTGGAAGGCTACAACCTTTTCCCACCCGTGTTCGGCAATCTCTTTGCGTATTTCCACCGCGGTCCGAAACGTATCGGGAAAATCTGTTTGAAAATAAGAGTAGCTCAATACCTGTATAGGGCCCGACAGGAGGGTGTGTCCCATACTAAGGAAATTCGCGACACCAGGATGTTCAGGATCAAGCGTGCGAAAAATTTTTTCTGCCATAAAGTGCATCTGTTCTTCGCTGACATCTTCGACAGCCTCGACCTGCATCACCGCAAGCACCGGATTGCCCTCGACGTTGGGATCTCTTAACGCAACGCGAGTTCCCGCCTCGACGTTGGACTCAGTTGTCAGGTTGATAATGGGGACTGGGAAAAATAACCCATCTACAGTGTGCATCTTCTCCGAAACACTCATTGCATCAGCCAAGTTCATGTAGCCCGTCAGAGGGTTAAAATAGCCACCCCCGAGCATGACCGCGTTGGCTGCCGCTGCCGAACTGAGTATCAGCGAGGGTAACGTTTCCGCCTCGACCATTAAAGTATTGCGCCTGTCACTGTCGGCGACATATAGCGGGTTTAGTGCATCTGAACCGTGGGGCTTTATCATCGGCCTCTACTCCTTACTTTTCGATAATGCCGCGCTCGCGCAACACAGAGAGAATCTGATCAACCTCTTCCTGGAGCGTCTGTTTATCGGAGTGCAGGTGAATTTCTGGGCCAGTCGGCGCCTCGTAGGGGTCGTCAATGCCAGTGAAATTCTTGATCTCTCCAGCACGGGCTTTTTTGTACAGCCCCTTCGGGTCACGTCCCTCCGCCGCCTCCAAGGAACAATCTACAAAGATCTCAATAAACGCCATGCCAGCAGCTTCATGCAGAGCGCGCACCTGATCACGATCCTCGCGGTATGGACTGATAAAGCTGCTGAGTGCAATGACGCCACTATCGACAAACAATTTGGCTACTTCGCCGATACGACGGATATTTTCAGTGCGGTCTTCTGCAGAAAAGCCCAAATTTTTGTTAATACCCATACGCACGTTGTCGCCATCGAGGCGATAAGACAGTACTCCCATTTCATGCAGAGTACCCTCCAGTTCGACGGCTACGGTGCTTTTGCCACTGCCGGACAGGCCGGTGAACCAGAGGGTGGCGCCCGTGTGGCCCAACATCTTCCCGCGGTGGTCGCGAGTAATATCACCCTCGTGCCAGTGTACATTCGTCGCCTTCTGTTCCGCCATACGTGTGCTCTCCATCCCAATGCCCAGGTCATCTCGCCTATACGGCGAACAGTCGTGTTGAAGGCGCTCAAGGTTACGGCCATATGAACTTCATGTAAAACAGGATATTATGGATGCTTCTACCGGTTTTTCCGGTTATCAGATACGCTTTCTACCGGCCACGGGGGCAGCCTATGAAATATACCCTGCGACAACTGCAGATTTTCCTTGAAGTGGCGAAACATCAAAATATTTCCCGGGCAGCGCAAAGTCTGCATATGTCCCAGTCAGCTGCCAGCGAGGCACTGCTCAACCTGGAGCACACGTATCAGGTCAACCTGTTTGATCGTGTCAGCAACAAACTGGCGTTGAACGCCATTGGTCATACCCTGCGCAAAGAGGCAGAGTCCTTGCTCACCCACTGTCAGAGCTTTGAGGAAAAGCTGCTCGACCACACGGACGTTGGCCACCTCAAGGTAGGAGCGAGTTTTACCATTGGAAACCACCTGGCCACCCGCTACCTTGCGGGCTATCTGGCACACTATCCTGAGGCAGAGGTCGCGTTGCATATCGCCAATACTCCAGACGTAGTCGCCCAGGTCCTCAACTTTGATGTGGACATCGGCATGATTGAGGGAGAGGCTCACCATCGGGAGCTGCAGCTGATCCCCTGGCGAGAAGACGAGCTAATAGTCTTTTGTGCAGCCGATCATCCCCTTGCAAAAAAGAAAACGCTTACCAACAAGGATATCAAAGCTGCGCCCTGGATACTAAGAGAAGCAGATTCGGGTGCACGGCGGACGTTCGACAGGGCCCTGGCGGGCCTACTGCCAGATATTAATATTTACTTGGAATTCAAGCACAACGAAGCGATTAAAAATGCTGTCGAATCCGGACTGGGAATAGGCTGTCTCTCCCGTATCGTACTGCAGAAAAACATTGACAATGGAGATCTCGTGCCATTAACGCTGCCGCGACGTAACATGCGGCGAACATTCTATTTTGCGTTGCAGAAAAAACGCTACCGTGTAGAGTCAGTGGCCTATTGGATGCAGACCTGTCGCGATATGGATCGATGCATTTAGCGCGAGTATTGCATTAATAATGCTTACCATTCTGACCACGTTGCCAGATTTTAAGGAATGCTCGCTCAAGCGCACTCTCCGCCGCCATACCCAGTTTTTCCTGCCAGTTTTTTTTGTGGACGAAACGTACCTCATAAATATCCCAGTCTGCCAGGCGTCCTTGCACAAAAGCATCGCTGGTCTGTAACGCATCCACTAATCCCTCATCCAGGGCTCGCTGTCCATACCAGATTTCACCTGTCGCCACCTTATTTATGTCAAGACTGGGGCGGTTGCTGCTGACAAAATCTTTAAACAATACGTGGGTATCTTCGAGATCATCGATAAATTTTGCACGGCCTTTCTCTGTATTCTCTCCGAACATAGTCAACGTACGTTTATGCTCGCCAGCAGTGAGTACTTCAAAATCAATATCATTCTTTTGCAGCAACTTATGAAAATTAGGCAATTGGGCGAGCACGCCTATTGAGCCCAGCACCGCAAAGGGTGCTGAAACTATCTGATTTGCCACGCAGGCCATCATATAACCTCCACTGGCGGCGACTTTATCGACAGCGATGGTCAAGGGCACGCCTGCCGCTCTGATACGCTGCAACTGGCTGGCGGCGAGCCCATAGCTGTGCACCAAGCCCCCTGGGCTTTCAACTTTCACCAACACCTCGTCACCTTGTTCAATACGTGGCAGCACCGCGGAAATTTCCTCTCGCAAGTTGTCCGTCGCCGTGGCCTTGAGGTCACCCTGAAAATCGAGCACGAATAACCGCTTGCGGCGCGCCTCTGTCGACTCGGACTTCTTGCGTTTCTTTGCCTCCTTGTCCTGGATCTTTTTGTCTCTCTTATCCGCCTTTCTCTTCTCCTTCACGGTCAGACGATTTTCTATTACACCGGAAATGATATTGCCGAAATGGCGATAGCGCTCATTCAGATTACGAATTTCGATATGGCCTTCCTGCTGGTCAGCACGCTGTCGCGCACCCAGTGATACGACAACGGAAACGATAATTAATATCGCGGCAACAAAGGTGGCAGTCTGGGCCAGAAAAAGTCCATATTCGTAAATGAATTCCAAGTGATTACTCCCGCGGTTCAAGCCAAAGATTTTAGATGGTGCTGTATCAATTGTCCGGAAATTGAAGATGACGGTGGAATCATGGGCAAATTCCGAGCATGGAACCATTGCGCATCGACTATTTCTTGTTCATCACAGGCGATATCACCGCTTGCGTACTCGGCGAAAAAGCCAAGCATTAGCTGGTTTGGGAAGGGCCATGACTGGGAACGAAAGTACTCAAGGCGAGTGATTTCGATCCCCACCTCTTCACGCACTTCTCGTATTAGGGTCTCCTCCGCAGTCTCACCCGGCTCAATAAAACCTGCTAGTGTGCTGTACATTGGCGCAGGGAAGTTTGCATTGCGCGCCAATAGCAATTCTTCGCCTCGACTGACCAGTACGATCACGCAGGGTGCGATCCGCGGATAGTTGATGGTATGGCAGTCATCGCAGCACATTGCCCTCTCCCCGGTATCCGGACGCATGCGGTGGCCGCATCGGCCGCAAAACTGGTGATCCTGTTCCCAGTCCAGCAATTGAGAAGCTCTGCCGGCGAGGGCAAACAATTGCTCATCGACCCGTCCCAGGATGTGGTACAGATTGCCCTTCTGAAATTGCATCGGATCTGGCCGATCCTGCGCATCAATTTCGAGCACATAACAGGGCTGTTCATCCCAATAGCCAAGAAACTGGCGCCGTTGTTCTCGCCAACCCGCGCGCAAAATCTGCTCACTGGCGATAAGGCAGGCCGCATGCGAACGCATGTCGGTCACCAGCTCTCCCCCCTGGAACACAATGAGCAGTTCGTTCTCGCAAACTTGCGGCGGGTTATTGTCGGGTCTAAACATAGGGTCTCCGCTGGACCTGAGCAAAGGCCCGGCTATAGTATGTCTGCCCGTGCGCTGGGGCAAGGTTGAGTGAGTAGCGGGGCGCTTTGCGAATTAACCCCGCGCCTTATGCATCACGCCAGATGACTTTGCCGCCGCTGGCCTCAGCGATGGCATCTAGCTGCGCTTCATGAGCGGCTCGTTCCTCTGACGTTGCGCTGATTACCGGTAACCGTGCCCTTCCTGCGGGCAATCGCATCAGTGACTCGGTGAGTAGCCGTCCATCTTGATCGCTGCCCGTATCGGATAGCTGCAGAGTCGTCTGTCCCCCGGTCATGGCGAGATAGACATCCGCAAGGATCTCTGCATCAAGTAGTGCACCGTGGAGGTCCCGCTGGGAATTGTCCACGGTGTAGCGCTGACACAGTGCGTCCAAGCTATTGCGCTGACCTGGATGCTTGCTGCGCGCCATCACCAGCGTATCACTAATGTCACACAGGGTTTCTAAACCTGGCACCGGATCTGCCAGTCGAGCCAGTTCCGCATTGAGAAACCCAAGGTCGAAAGGCGCATTGTGTATTACCAATTCAGCACCTTCGACAAAATCGACAAAAACAGTAGCAATGGTGGCAAAGTCGGGCTTGTCCGCGAGGAAGTCATTGGTGATCCCGTGCACCTCAATAGCACCCTGGTCAATCTCGCGCCCAGGATTGACGTAGTGGTGAAAGTGATTGCCAGTGAGTTTACGATTGATAAGTTCCACGCAGCCGATTTCGATAATGCGGTGGCCCTGGGAAACCTCAAGACCGGTGGTTTCTGTATCGAGAACAATTTGTCTCACAAATATTCCCCATTTCGGTTAACGTGTGAGCGACACATTGACGCACTAAGACTGAAGCTCATCGATACCCCGATTTGCTAGCTGATCGGCCCGTTCGTTACCTGCATGGCCACTGTGCCCTTTGACCCAGTGCCAACGTACCTCGTGTCTCTGGTTTTCCTCATCCAAAGCCTGCCACAAATCTGCATTTTTCACGGGCTTGCGCGCTGCTGTTTTCCAGCCCTTTTTTTTCCAGTTACTCAACCAATTGGTGATGCCGTTTTTTACGTATTCGGAATCTGTGGTGAGGTCCACGCTACAAGGTTGTTGCAGGGCGCGCAGAGCCTCAATCGCAGCCCGCAGCTCCATCCGGTTATTCGTGGTATGACGCTCACCTCCATACAGCTCTCGCTCGACGCCGTCGGAACACAACAAAGCGCCCCATCCACCGGGACCTGGATTGCCGCGACACGCCCCATCGGTAAAAATTGTGACCGCGCTCAAGCGGAGTGACTCCCATCACTGGACGGCCGGCTATCACGACCGAAACCGGAGCGCGGCGCGGCAGCAGGCTTCGGTACAAGGCCGATGAGTCGCCTGCGGCGCGCCAGCAGTAGTCGCCTCGGTTTGTGCAAACCTACTACCTGTTTAGTCGCATGGAGGATATATATGCCCCCCATGGGGAGGTTATGGCGAGCAATCCACGTGTCGCCTGCCGTCAGTGCACGGTGCAATCGCCCACTGCCAAGCGGCGGCAAAGCGTAAAGCCTGCGCGTGTCGAGCACCTCGCAGCCCAGCAGGCGCAGCCAGTCGGTCAATCGCCTTTCACTGACGGGTCGATGCCGGGACCAAAGAGGATCCCGCAATAACCCGCGCAAACGCGCTTTACACCCGAGCAGGCTGTAAGGATTAAAGCCGATAATCAGTAACTGCCCTTGGGGAATCAGAACACGTTGGATCTCACGCAACACCTTGTGCGGATTTGCCGCAAACTCTAAACAGTGGTGCACGATGACAGCATCGACGCTGTCGCTTTCCAAGGGCAACTCGTCGGACTCGGCAACCAGATCGACACCGTTTACAACGCTGCTGGCGCAATATAGACGGTGATGAATAGGGCTCTCCTGACACAGGGGCTCGCCGCCACGAACCCCCAGCTGCAGGATGTGATAACCAAAGGCCGTGTCTAATAGTGGCTGCGTGGCGGCGCGCGTCACCTGCATGAGGTACTGCCCGTTTCCTCTGGCATACCAGTATTCCAGTTCTTGCAAAATATCGATACAATCTGCTCGCATTCCCCAAGCCCTGCAGTCTTGGTCTAGTCTGTCACGACACACAATCTATACACTAATACTACTGTATTTTTATTTATTTGGAACGTTATCCCATGCTCAACATACAACCCATTCCAGCTTTTAATGATAACTATATTTGGTTGCTGAGCGATAGGAATTCACGACAGGCCGTCGTGGTCGATCCTGGAGACGCACAGCCTGTAATTGATACTCTGCAGCGTGAGGCACTGGAGCTGGCCAGTATTCTGGTAACTCACCACCACTTTGATCACGTCGGCGGCCTGTCGACGTTGTGTGAAAAATACCAGCCGGACGTCTATGGGCCCCATAATCCTGCCATCGACGGCATTACGCGGGCGCTGGTAGCGGGTGACGAGCTCTCTGTATTAGGGGTGAAATTTGAGGTCCTGGAAGTACCTGGCCACACCCTTGATCACATCGCCTATGTGCACAAGGCCGACTCGCCTTATGTATTTTGTGGTGATACGCTCTTCGCCGGAGGCTGCGGTCGGCTCTTTGAGGGAACACCACCGATGATGCTGCAATCGCTGCAATCGTTGGCTGCATTGGCGCCGGAAACGCGCATCTACTGCGCACACGAATACACGCTGGCGAATCTCGATTTCGCTCGGGCGGTCGAACCAGATAACCGGGCACTGGCGCAGCGGATTGTTGCGGCACAGGCGACCCGGGCGCGTGGCGAGCCAACCGT
>JABSPW010000097.1 GCA_013214285.1 Halioglobus sp.
TGTGGTTTCAGAGACGGAAACATTCCTCAAAAGCGCCTTTTTGTTACAGGCGCAGATGGATTATCCGCAGCGCGGTTACTGGCTCAAACTTGAGGGCATCCTGAGCCCCTACAAGACGAGGATATCAACAGCCTGGCTGAACGCGGATTACATTCTATACATTCCCGAATGGTCTCGCTTTCGCTTCGCCTCGGCCCTAACCGCTTTTTTAAATAACACACCTGATGAATTTGAAGACCTGTTTACTCTAGTTGATTCCTATCCGTTACCCGGGGGCTGGAGTGCCAAATTGCTACGACGCACTCGAGACGTGACAATGGCTGAAGCAGTCAATATCGTGGACAGTATTAATCTACCGGAAAAAATGTCACAACGACTCCGTGAGCGAGTAATCGGGAACCTGTATCCGAACGGGTTCAGTAATGGGCCTATCATAAATCACGGAGATGCTGATGAGAGCGTCAAATAGACACTTTGGATTCTGGAAGAAGCGGCACTACCTCCAGTTCGAAATTTTCAAGTTACTCTGAAACCAATTTTGTCTTACTCTTCCCCGGCGGGTATACGGAGTGTCTCGCCCTGCACGACGCCTGCTCAATCGAGGATTTCCAGCCGGCCTGACGGTTCGGTCTGGGGGCTCTATCTGGCGGTCGGGGTCATTGCGCCATCCGCTCCGGGGGAGCCGTGCGGTGCAGATTGGTCAGGGCAAGATCTATCCTTTTGGCCTTGTCGTAGAAATAGTTCCTATGTGTCCGCATAAAAAGAATACGTTTACTAGCACCCATTGGAGACGAGGAAAGGGACCCAAAGCATAGGACAAATACAAGGCCATTGTAAAAAATGGCCCCATCTACACGAGTTACCGCGCCTCAACTATCAAGGCTCGTCGATCTACCCCAATGAATGCCTGCCGATGTGGGTGAGGGTATCATTCACATCCGTTCATTCATGAACGATACGATGTAACCGTCCGTGCCACGTGTTTTTCAGTAGCGTCCTAGCTGATGTGGGGTTGTGAATTTGCTGCCTGCGAAAAGAGGCAATATACCGCAGAGCACCTTTCTTGATGCTACGCATCAATTCACCTTGTCTCAGGTAACGCTCTGGTCGGTGGTGCTAGGTGTGGCAAAGCGGGAGCGTTCTGTTTCTTGCTCTCAAGGTGAGCCAGGATCCGGTCGATGACGTCCTGCTCCTCGATCCATATGATGACTTTTACCGATCTGCCGTAGCGACTGCAAACCTCGATAGCTATGCCGACAGGATTTCAATTACTTAACCACGACATTAATGTGTTCGGTAAGTGCCCGGATTGTTCAGATCATTAAAATAACCGTTTTGACCTTTGCGCTGAGCCGAAACTTCACAGGTAAAACTCGGTAAAAATTGACTGTTATTGTTTATCTTCGTCTGGCGCTTCGACAATTCGTTGTAGATCTTTAAATTGACAATCAATAAACTATAGCTATGTCGCTTTACGACGAGGTGCTAAATATCATCGCGACTGAGATTGAATCGGTAGCAGGGCCAGCGCAGAAGATGCCATCTGGCGGAAATCGGTGGCTCTTGTAAGTATTACGCCACCGATTCTCTCAATATGGACGCGTTACTTGTCAGCATCATGCTTTGCGCTTATGCCGCACTCACGCCGCCAGCATGCCTCGGTCGACGATAAAATCGATAATCATATCCAAACCAATGCCCTGTTTGAGATTACTGAACACATAAGGCGAGGTAGGGCGCATCCGCTGCGTGTCGCTGTCCATCACTGCCAGGTCTGCGCCCACATATGGCGCAAGATCAATCTTATTGATTACCAACAAGTCAGAACGCGTAATTCCAGGGCCGCCCTTGCGTGGAATTTTTTCTCCCTCGGCCACATCGATAACATAAATAGTGATATCAGCAAGCTCTGGACTGAATGTGGCGCTCAGATTGTCACCGCCACTTTCAATAAAAACGATGTCCAGATCTTGATGGCGTAATGACAGCTCCTCTACCGCCGCCAGGTTCATCGATGCGTCCTCGCGGATCGCCGTATGCGGGCAGCCACCAGTCTCTACCCCGATAATGCGATCTGCCGCCAGCGCTTCAGCCCGGGTAAGAATAATGGCATCTTCCTGGGTATAAATGTCGTTGGTGACCACCGCGATATTGTAGCGCTCGCGCAGTGCTTTACAAATCACCTCGAGCAACGCCGTTTTTCCCGACCCTACCGGGCCACCAATTCCGATACGCAGCGGTGTTTTAATCGATTGCATAGACTTCATCCTTTTCGACTGAGCCGGATCCACCCTGCAGCTAGGAGCGGAACAGGCGGGTGTATTGGTTTTCGTGCCGACTACTGGCTATCGCCAGTGCCGAGGTAGAGCTGCCGATAGCGCCGTCCGCTAAATGGCTCGCCGCCTCGACGGCCGCCGGTATTTGGTCTGCAACGTGCAGCAATAGCTGCTGCCCTTCGGTTTGCCCCAGGGGAATCAGCTTCACCCCGGCCGTGACAATATTTTCCAACCAACTCCAGCTATAGCCCCCACACAGCTGCGCTGGGGCAATGGCCCAGTGATGCGCTGCCAGCGCAAAACCAGCCAGTTGCGTGCTGGCAATCGCTGTTGCTAGCGGATCAGGAATATCAACCCCAAGAGCCGGTAGCAGTTTCGCTAACGCCGCACCACGCTGCCGCTCTTCTTTGCGTAACTCCAATGTCTCCCGACTCGCCACCAGGTACTTTACCCAATGGATGACGGCCGCTTCATCGTCATTATCCAGGGCTTGTAGTAAGCGCAGCAGTATTGGCAATTCCAGTGTGACAAGGCTATGTGACAGCAGCCCCTGCAACCAGCGCTCAAAACTAGACCTATCACATACCCAGTGTGCGTGCACCGCCCACTCTAAACCCTGAGAATAAGTAAAGCCCCCAACTGGCAGTGCAGGACTAATCAACTGGCATAGGCGCAGATCGGCGCGTTTGATCAGCTTGACCTGCGCCGCGTTGCCGCCACCCAGCGGCAACCGCAGCGGGTTAACAACCCGGCGGCGCCCATGCAAAGCAACACCAGCACCACGCTATGATCAGGGCTGGCCAAATAATGGTATAGCGAGACGACTTCACGATGGCCAGAGTGCGCGCCTGCCGTCGCCGTATGACCCAGCACAAAAGTGCTGCCACATAATTTCACTAGTTTGGTCATCCTTATGACTCCTCTGTTGAGCACCGCTGGTGTGGGGGGTGATGGTGTGCGTGTGCGCTGCGTTCGTAAGCGCCCGGCTCCGGCTCAAAGGGCGCCTGCTCCACCACTGCCAGTAAACCCAAGCCATTGATCATACGATCTAATACATAATCGTGCTGATAACGCACCCAGGTAGATGCAATTTGCAAGGGCACGTGCCGGTTGCCCAAGTGATAACATGCGCGCGCCAGCACCAGCGCACTACCGCAATGCACCGTGGAGACGGCCTCGGCGGCGGCTTCGACCTTTATGATGAGGCCCTCGGTACTTTGTAACAAATCGCCATCATGCAGTCTGCTGCCCCGCGGCAGGAATAAACCCGCTTCACGGCCATCGTCTAACGTCACTTTTAGACGACTTTTTTCGCGCTGCTCCATAGGCAACATCAGACTAACACTGTGGGCCCTTGGTGCGGTCAGAATTTTTTCTATGCGGATCATGGCGGTTGCTAAAACAGAAAGTAGCGCTGCGCCAGTGGCAGCTCTGTGGCGGGATCACAGACCAGTAGCTCACCGTCAGCACGCACTTCGTAAGTTTGCGAATCCACCTCGATGGTGGGCTGGTAACTGTTGCGCACCATGTCATCCTTTGTCACATTGCGGCAACCCTTCACCGTGCCGATCAGGCTGTGCAACTGCAATTGGGCACCGATACCCGCTGCCGTCGCAGCCTGCGACATAAACAGTAACGAGGTACTGGAACAGGCGCCGCCCATGGCACCGAACATGGGCCGATAATGCACAGGCTGTGGCGTTGGAATCGAGGCATTAGGGTCGCCCATAGGCGCTGCCGCAATAAAACCGCCTTTAATAATCAGCGCGGGCTTAACGCCAAAAAATGCCGGCTTCCACAACACCAGATCGGCCAGTTTTCCGGGCTCGATGGAGCCCACTTCGTGGGCAATACCATGTGCAATCGCCGGATTAATGGTGTACTTGGCGATATAGCGTTTAATCCGCTCATTGTCATTTGCACCGCTGTCGGCAGCGAGCGGGCCCCTTTGCACTTTCATTTTATGCGCGGTCTGCCAGGTTCGGACAATGACCTCCCCGACCCGCCCCATGGCCTGCGAGTCAGAAGCAATCATCGAAAACGCGCCAAGGTCGTGCAGAATGTCTTCAGCGGCAATGGTTTCGCGCCGTATTCTAGACTCCGCAAAAGCCACATCTTCCGCAATGCTTGGATCAAGATGGTGACAGACCATCAGCATATCCAAATGCTCATCGACGGTATTGACGGTATACGGGCGTGTCGGGTTGGTTGATGAGGGCAAAATGTTTGCTTCTCCGGCGGCCTTGATAATATCGGGCGCATGGCCTCCGCCTGCCCCCTCGGTGTGATAGGTATGAATCGTTCGCCCCGCAATTGCCTCCAGTGTTGCCTCTACAAAACCGGATTCATTGAGTGTGTCAGTATGAATCGCCACCTGCACATCGGTCTCTTCGGCGATTTCTAAACACTGATGAATAGCAGCCGGGGTAGTGCCCCAATCCTCGTGCAGTTTTAAACCGATGGCACCGGCTGACACTTGTTCTCGCAGCGCTTCGGGTTGGCTGGCATTGCCTTTGCCCAACAGGCCGATATTCATTGGCGCGGTATCTAACGCTTCCAGCATACGGTAGATGTTCCATGGGCCAGGAGTGCAGGTGGTGGCGTTAGTTCCAGTAGCAGGACCAGTACCCCCGCCGAGCATAGTCGTCACACCTGACATAAGCGCCTCATCGACTTGCTGTGGGCAGATAAAATGAATATGCGAGTCGATACCGCCGGCCGTGAGAATCATGCCCTCACCTGCGACCACTTCCGACCCCGGACCAACCACTATATCTACATTGGGCTGCGTATCGGGGTTACCCGCCTTGCCGATGCGCGCGATGCGACCATGTTTAATACCAACATCGGCTTTAATAATGCCCCAATGGTCAATAATGAGCGCATTGGTAATGACCAAATCGACGGTTTCTGCGCTGGGACGTTGGCTTTGCCCCATGCCATCTCGAATCACTTTACCGCCGCCAAACTTGACTTCATCACCGTAGGTGGTGAGGTCGTTTTCTACTTCCAGCCACAGCGCGGTGTCCGCCAGACGCACACGATCACCGGTGGTGGGGCCAAACATTTCGGCATACGCCTGTCGCGGTATTTTCAGCGCCATAATGGTGTCCTACAATTCACCCATGACTTTGGCCTGAAAGCCGTAGACTGCGCGGCCACCAGCATAATCGACCAGGTCCACCGTACGCTCCTGCCCCGGCTCAAAGCGCACGGCAGTCCCAGCGGCAATATCCAGGCGGCAACCTCGGGCCTGATCACGGTCGAAAATAAGTGCTTCGTTCACCTCGTAAAAATGGTAATGCGAACCAACCTGTATGGGCCTGTCACCCGTATTTGCTACCGTCACGGTGACCGTTCTGCGTCCCGCATTTAACTCAATGACGCCAGCAGCAACGCACAATTCTCCCGGTACCAAATGCTCTTGTGCCATCGCTTTCTCCTACACAATAGGGTCGTGTACCGTGACCAATTTGGTGCCGTCGGGAAACGTCGCTTCGACCTGTACATCGTGCAGCATTTCTGCAACACCGGACATCACATCACCGGCGCTGAGCAGCGTACGACCAAAATCCATTAACTGCGCCACTGTGCGCCCATCTCTGGCGCCCTCCAGAATAGCGCCACTGATATAGGCAACAGCTTCTGGGTAGTTAAGCTTTAAGCCACGGTTTTTGCGTCGCTCTGCCAGCAGCGCGGCGGTAAAGAGCAGCAACTTGTCTTTTTCCCTCGGATTCAGTTCCATATGCCGTTTGACTACCTTTTATCCTTGCTAGTTTATGTGGCCCATATGCGCGGCACACAGGGCGCCTTTGCCAACCAGGCTGACCGTAAACCAGACCATAAGCGAGTGAACAAGGCGGCCATCGGCTGTGCCTGCTGGGATAACGCCCTTATCATGAGCACGTCATCAACCAGCGTCAGCCCCACCGGTTCGGTATAAAGCTTGCCACCATTACAGTGCAATATTTGTTCCACAACGTCACGCTCCGCGGCGCCACACGGTGCCGCCATAAAACCGCCCTGCATGGCCCTGCCACGCAGGCCAACGGCACTGCGCAGATTGGCATCAGCCTGGCTATTGAGCTGCTCCACCAAACGCAGTTCACCGTTAATGCTCAGTCTTGTTGCACTGTGCAATGCACCAGAAGTGTACGCGTCGTCATTGCACGGCCGCCCGAAACAGTGCATTTCCCAACCCATAAAACGCCCGCCCCTAGCCACCTCTATATGTGTCTCAAGCGCAACATGGGCGCCCGAAAAGTAAATATTGTGCTGCGGCAGCCACTCCATCACCCCGCCCTTTGACACCTGCAAATACTGTGACTGACGGCCAGTTCGTTGTAAGCCACTACGATAGAATTTACTGGCGCCTGGCGTAGTGAACAGCGCATGTGCAGCGTCGCCAATACGCACATCGATCTGCAGTGAATCCCCTCCCACCACGCCCCCCGGCGGATGTAAAATATAGTTATGGCAAGTACCACCTTCTGGATAAAACGCCCGCTGCAGCGTCAGTGGCCCGTACTGAGATTTTTCAATCAAGCGCGTGCGTCCGCCCCTGAGGCCATAGCGTAATGCCAATCGCGCCGGCCATTCCGAACCGCTTTCTTGCTGTGTTAGCGCCGCCGCTTTAAAGCGCTGCTGCACACGCGAGGATGCCGCAGCACGATGCAAACACTTATTGGTTGCCGCCGCGTCCTTAATGGCTGATCATCCACGGGCGCATCGAAGGAAATATTTTCTCGCCACGCCCGGTGAGCAGCATCTTGGACTTTCCCAGCTTGGCAGTGCAGCCACAACCTTGACTGTGCTGCTCGTCATCTTTGCGTCGCGCGTTCGTAGAGTACGTCGGTGCGTGCTGATTCCGCTCATTGACCTCATGCGCCCGCCTATCGTTTTGGTGCATGTGCAACACTTCAGGCGCAAGCCGGATAATACGCGCAGAATCAGCGCCACAGATCGGGCAACCGACCGGCTCAGCACTGTTATCCACGGTAGACAAATCGCAGAACACTCCATGTTCGCGGCATTTATAATCATAGACTGGCATTAACCTACCTCTCTTGTGTCGTCAGCGACACGGTCGTTGATCGTGTTATGCATTAACCACTATTGGGTCGTTGCGTTATGTCACAGCGGTACTACTCCAAATCCGGCGCTAACGGTATGTCAACCGAGCCATCCAGTTCCAGGGTAGGTCCATCATTGCCAGGCTGTACGTCAAACTCGAAGATATCGGTTGGCAACCACAGCGTTGCGCAGGCGTTGGGTATATCCACCACACCACTAATATGCCCCTGCACCGGCGCCGTACCGAGAATGGCATAGGCTTGAGCACGGGTATAACCGAATTTCTCTAGGTAGTTTATCGCGTTTAAACAAGCCTGCCGGTACGCAACGTGCACATCAAGATAGTGCTGCTTGCCGCCCTCATCGACCGATATACCCTCAAAGATAAGGTAATCATCGTACTTTGGTGTGATGGGACTGGGCTTGAAGATCGGGTTTTTAATGGCGTATTTTTCCATGCCGCCCTTCACCAGATTAACCCGTATATGGATCCAGCCAGCCATTTCGATGGCACCGCAAAAGGTGATTTCGCCATCCCCCTGGCTGAAATGCAGATCACCCATTGAAAGTCCCGCATCTTTTACATACACCGGAAAGTAAATTTTAGAGCCTCTGGACAAATCCTTGATATCACAGTTACCACCATGCTCTCGCGGTGGAACAGTGCGCGCTCCCTCGACAGCAGCCTTAGCTTTCGCTTCGCCAGTCAATTTGCCCATATGTGCCGTCTCGTTATGCGGCAAGGTTGCAAGCGCCGGCACTCGTTCTGGATCAGTGTCGAACAAGGCTTGCTCCCGAGTGTTCCATTCGTCCAGTAGCTCCTTGGATGGCAAACAGCCGATCAAGCCCGGATGAATCAGCCCCGCATATTCCACACCCGGCACGTGCCGCGATTTGGTAAACATGCCATTAATATCCCAGATCGATTTCTGTGCTTCCGGGAAATGGTCAGTCAAAAAGCCACCGCCGTTCTTTTTAGAGAAAAACCCATTAAACCCCCAGAGACTTTCGTCGAAAGTGCCAATGTCCAGAATATCCACAACTAATAGATCCCCTGGCTCTGCGCCCTCAACACCGACGGGCCCCGACAAAAAGTGCACCTGCGTCAAATCGACATCACGTACGTCTGCCGCATCATCGTCGTTCTTGATCTGGCCGCCCGTCCAGTCGTAACACTCGATTTTAAAATCATCACCGGGTTTCACTGTTACCGCCATCGGAATATCAGGATGCCAACGGTTGTGGATCATCTCGTTTGTGTATGGAGACTCTTCCAGGTTGATTTTGATGATTGTTTCAGTCATTTCAAACTCCTGATTGTGATAAGAATATTTACCGTCTGCGTTTTCAAATAAGCGCTGTCACAGAAGTAAAATTGCTGCGCCTGCGCTAAACGCTCCTAAACAGACAGATACTTTTCAATCTGGGCAGCATCTACCTGGTCACGCCTGTCTTCGTGAATAAACTCGCCCTTGTCGATTACGATAATCCTGTCAGCGATCGCCATGGTGAAACTCAGCACCTGCTCCGAAACGATAATTGTAATTTCGCGCAGCTTTTTCACCTCATTCAAAATCTTTGCTATGTCCTTGATGATGGAGGGCTGGATACCCTCGGTCGGCTCATCGAGTAGTAGCACCTTGGGATTGGTCACCAACGCACGCGCGATCGCCAGCTGCTGCTGCTGTCCGCCCGACAAATTACCACCTTTGCGTTTGCGCATTTCCTGCAGTACCGGAAACAACGCATAGATGTCCTCGGGGACGTTCTTTTGCTTCGAAACCTCCATGCCGGTTTCAATATTTTCCAAAACCGTCAAATTGGGGAAAATCATTCGTCCCTGAGGTACATAAGCGATACCACTCTCGACCCGCCGATAGCTGTCTGTATTAGTCACATCTGCGCCATCAACAGAAATGCCGCCCGCGGTAGTCGGTAAAATACCAATCAGCGATTTGAATAACGTGGTCTTGCCCATACCATTGCGACCCATAATGGCTAATGTCTCATTTTGAGGAACGCTGAAGTTAACTCCCCGAATGACTTCACTTTGCCCGTAACTGACTTTTAGGTTTGATACATCTAACATATAAATATCCTGAAAAAATTTGTGTTAGTGCCCCAGATAGACCTCGATCACTTTTGGATCGTTCTGCACCTTTTCCATATCGCCTTCAGCCAATATTTTTCCCTGGTGCAGTACCGTCACTTTATGTGCAATCTGTTTCACAAAATGCATATCGTGTTCAATCACCAGCACAGAACGTCCCTTGCTTATGCGTTTCAACAGCTCAGCGGTTTGATCGCGCTCCTTCACACTCATGCCGGCAACGGGCTCGTCAAGCATAAGTAACTGTGGATCTTGAATGAGTAACATGCCGATCTCTAGCCATTGTTTCTGGCCATGACTCAGCAAACCAGCTTCAGTGTGCAGCGCATCATTCAATTTGATGTCGCTGGCAACTTCCTCGATTTTTTCACGTACCGTGTGACTGCGCTTGAACAGCAGTGATCCAAATACACCGCGGCCCCATGGGTAAGACACCTCGAGATTCTCAAACACGGTGAGATTTTCATAGATTGAAGGAGTCTGGAATTTGCGCCCAACGCCCGCCCGAACAATATCGTGTTCGGCCATTTTCGTGAGCTCTTGGTTAAGAAACCTAATGCTACCGGAGGTCGATTTTGTCTTTCCGCAAATCAAATCCAACACCGTGGTCTTGCCCGCTCCATTGGGTCCTATTACCACATGCAGTGCATTTTTTTCGAGATAGAACGTCAGCGCATCCACTGCCTTAAAACCATCAAAGGACACTGTCAGGTCTTCAATGGCGAGAGTGAAATCTGTATTAGTAGATGCGCTCATAACTTCGCCCTGCATATTGAATTGACGGCGTCAAAATAGTCCACTAGGCACCGCCCCCGACTTTTCGGTTCACCATATTTGACATATATGCCCGAATCCATCGCCGACCGGCCAGCAACTTGTCGGTCAGGTGGTAGCCATAGTCTTTCCAAAGACCAGCCAGACCGTTGGGGAAAAACATCACTACCGCTATAAACAGACCACCCATTAAAAAAAGCCATAGCTCCGGAAACGATTCTGAAAACAAAGTTTTTCCGGCGTTGATGAGTAAGGTGCCATAGACCACACCGACCAATGACATACGCCCACCAACCGCTGCGAATATCACCATTTCAATGGAAGGCACGATGCCCACAAAGGAAGGCGACATAAAACCCACCTGCAACGTGAACATTGCACCACCGATCGCTGAAATCATTGCTGCAAAGCAAAAAATAAAGATTTTGAAATTAGAAACGTCATAACCAGAAAACCTTACGCGGTCTTCCTTGTCGCGAATGGCAAGTAATAGACTCCCGAACTTGCTCGTCAAAATAAATCTTGACGCAACAATCACCGACAAGAGCAAGCCACAGTTGAGGAAGTAGAAAAGATACTTGGCCGTGTCCGATGTTATGTCCCAGCCTTTGAGCGTCCGCAAGTCGGTTATTCCGTTAATGCCACCGATAAAGCCCTGCTGGCCGACAATCAGCACGGTCAGTATGACAGCCACCACCTGGGTGATAATGGCAAAATAGACGCCGCCAACCCGACGCTTGAACATCGCCGCACCGATCACGTAAGCAAAGGCCGCTGGCAATATCAAAATCGCAAGAATGGTAAAAGTGAAACTATTGAAAGGCTCCCAAAACCAAGGCAGCGCTGTAAGCTGGTTCCAATCCATGAAATCCGGAATGCCCGGTGTCGACTGTATTGCAGTATTCTCCGGTGACGAGGCCTCTAACTTCAGGAACATCGCCATGCCATAGCCGCCGAGTCCGAAAAACACCCCCTGACCCAGGCTCAATATGCCGCCATAACCCCAGAGTAATACCAGGCTGACCGCAGCAAAGGCGTAGGTGAGATACTTACCGACTAGATTTAGGCGGAAAATATCCAGCGTCACAGGTAACACCACGACGATGAAAGCGGCCAGTATCAAAAAACCAGTCAAGCCGCTTTTACCCCCCATCAATCTCTCGTACACAAAGTTCATTTATTCGTCTCCAAACTGCCAATCGTCTTGCGTGTGTTAACGGCGAATCTTGCTAGCAAACAATCCTTCGGGCCTGAACATCAGGATTACGACCAGCCCCAACAAGGTGTATACCTTGGCCATCGAGCCGCTGATAAAGAACTCAAGAATGGATTGCGCTTGGGCTATGCTGAAGGCAGATATAATGGTTCCCAGCAGACTTGCTGCACCACCAAATACCACCACCATGAATGTATCAACGATATACAGGGTCCCGGTGGTCGGACCCGTTGAGGCAATGGTAGTGAACGCCGCGCCGGCAATGCCGGCTATGCCGCAACCCAAAGCGAAAGTATAACGATCGACTTTTTTGGTGTTAATGCCTACAGCACCGCTCATAACCCGATTTTGCGTTGTCGCTCGCACGCGCAGTCCCCAACGCGATCGATAGAGAAGATAGTAAACACCCAGGGTAACCAGCGTGGTAAGACCCAAAACGAACATACCATTTAGTGGAATATCGATCATATCAGTTGGCTGGTAAGACCCCATCAGCCAATCAGGAAGTGTGGGGCTCACCTCGCGAGCACCAAATATAGAGCGAAAAGACTGCTGCATAATGAGGCTTAAACCCCAGGTAGCCAGCAATGTGTCCAACGGTCTTTTGTATAAATGGCGAATCAACGCCAGCTCTGCCAAATAGCCAAGCAACGCCGCGATCATGAAAGCTGCGCCAATAGCGATAAAGAAGTAGTAGGGCATAAAGGCGGGCGCATAGGATTCAGTAAGCGTTGAAACCAGATAGGTGGTGTAGGCACCGACCGCCATAAACTCCCCATGGGCCATATTAATGACACCCATTTGACCAAATATGATTGCCAAGCCCAGCGCCATCAATAGCAGTACGCTGAATAGGCTTATACCGGCAAAACCCTGCATCGCAAAAATGGCACCTAGTTCGCTGTAGGTATACTCGTCAAACACGTTTCGTCTCCACTAAGCCAAGTTGTCGCCGTTGTAGTTGTAGAAGAGGCATCGGTGGCAATGATGCACTTCATTGATAGGTTACTGCGTTGCAAAGTGCCGCCGTCAAACTTGGGTCTTGGGCAGGCAACCCGCATCGAACAAGTGCGCCTGAGTGAAAATCCATGTCCACTCAGGCAATACGGTATTAGTAGTTGTTAACACCGCCGAACATCTATTGATAACCCTCTGGAAATGGATCTGGCTCGATCAGGTCAGACTCGTAGACAACCGTGGCTTGACCATCTTTGTTCCAGCGCGCTACACGTGCAACGCTCCACAGATGATGGTTGGGATGTAATTTCACATAACCTTCAGGTGCCGTGGTCAATTCAATATCACCCGTCTCTGAAGCCGCCACAACCTTATCCACATCAAAAGATCCAGCCGCTTCAACCGCAGCCTTCCACAGCCAGGGGCCCAGGTAGGCTGCTTGTGTTACGTCGCCAATCACACTGTCATCACCCCACATTTTTTTGAATGCAGCAACAAAATCCTTGTTGTTCGGATTGTCTTGACTCTGGAAATATTTCATGATGGAGTAGAACCCCTCAAGGTTTTCGCCACCAATCCCTAGTACTTCGTCCTCGGTCACCGAGATGGTCAACAGTGTTTGTTTGTCGCCCGTGATACCAGCCGCTTTAAGCTGCTTAAACCAAGCGACGTTACTGCCGCCGACAACGGCCGCGTAAATTACATCAGGTTTTTTCAACCTGATTTTGTTGATCACCGAGCCAAATTGCGTATCGCCAAGCGGCTTGTACTCCTCACCGACCACTTTGCCACCCAACACATTTTCAATGTGTTTGCGCGCAATCTTCATCGAGGTACGGGGCCAAATGTAGTCAGAACCAATCAGATAAAAAGTTTTGGCGCCGGTCTCTTTCTCTCCCCAGTTGAGTCCGTCAATGATTTGTTGGGTGGCTTCTTGCCCGGTGTAAATCACATTTTTGGATTGCTCTAGCCCTTCGTAAAATGTGGGATAGTAGAGCAGGCCATTCTCTTTTTCGAAAACCGGTAATGCCGCTTTGCGTGATGCGGAAG
>JABSPW010000098.1 GCA_013214285.1 Halioglobus sp.
GCGTTGGGGGGCGGAAAGCTGCTTTTGGTAGGACGGGTATTCCAGCAGGGTGATGCGTTTTCGAAACTCCTCGATTTCCTGCTCCTTGGTGAGCGTGAAAATGCGCTGAAGTTCCTCACCAAGTCCCATGTGGATAAAGTCGGATGTTCTGAACAGCCTAAGCGCCTCTGGCATATGGACGGGCAGTTTTTCGTTTTCCTGTGCGTAGCCGTCACCGCTGATGGGATCACCTGGGGATAGGTTCTGCTCGATACCGTCGAGAATACCGGACAGGATGACGGCGAAAAGCAGGTAGGGATTGGCGTCGGCGCCTGCCACACGGTGTTCTAGCCGTCGCGCCAGATGGCTGCCAGCAGGGATGCGCACCGCGACAGTGCGGTTCTCGTAGCCCCAGCAGGGGTAGGTGGGGGCATGACAGCCGGCTTGGAAGCGCCGGTAGCTGTTGTAACCCGGTGCGAACACGGTAACAGAGTCTGCCATGTTTTGCAGGCAGCCGCCGATTGCGTTGTGTAGCACCGGCGAGCCCTTCTCGGTGCCATCGTCGAAGATGTTTGCGCCGTTGGCGTCCTGCAGGCTGCAATGCACGTGCATGCCATTGCCGGGCTCTTCCTCGAAGGGCTTGGCCATGAAGCTGGCGATGAGGCCGTGCTTGGCGGCCACGCCTTTGATGAGTCGCTTCATCATCAGTATCTGCTTGGCGACCAGAACGGGGTTGTCGACGTGCTGCATATTGATTTCGTATTGCGATGGCGCCGATTCCTTCACCACACCATCGAAGGGTAGGTCCTGCAGTTCACAGGCCAGCCGCAGATCCTCCAGCATCATCTGGTGGTGATTGAGTACATCGAGGCCGTAGAGATTGCCTCCGATGGGCGAGCCGCCTGCAGGGATCGGACAAGTGTGCGTAGGCAATGGGTCGTCCCAATGGCACAGACTGAATTCGAGTTCTGCGGCAATTACGGGCTGCCATCCCGCCTCTTGGCAGCGCGCTACTACACGCTTAAGAACATGGCGCGGGTCGCCGCCGTAAGGGGAGCCATCAGTGTCGTACATCGACAACATGACCTGTCCATGTTCGCCATTTGCGGCCCACGGTGCAGGCAGCAGAGAGCCTTCTACTGGTCGGCAGATGCCGTCGGCATCGCCGGTGGCAAAAACCAGGCTCTCGACATCACGCCCCCAGATGTCCAAGCTGAGCGCAGTCTTGGGTAGTTTCAGTTCGCCATCGAAGATAGTGGCTAGTTTGTGTCGAGGGACCCACTTACCGCGCATGATCCCATTGCAGTCAGGGAGTAGCGCTTCTATGGTGGTGATTTCGGGGTGAGCCCGCAGAAACCAGTCGGCTTCAAGCGACATGCGTTCACCGTGTGATAATCGGTAATGAGGCACTATCCATTTTTCATAGGGGTCGCTCAATGCCCTACATGGGGTAAGCTTGCAGGCCCTGTATTTATAGCCTCAAATAGTTTGTTGAAGCGCGCAGCGCAAGTGTGTTTATGCCGCGGCAAGTGCTACGTGAGACAGCTTCATCGAGGTGACATGTAAATGGTGAGAGGGTCTGCGCCTGCGGCCTCTCCAACGCACGACAGTGAGTTGAGGAATAGGGAGAAGAGGTCTGTCTGTGAACTGACATCCAGTTTTCGGTAAATGCTTTTGCGATGCCTCCGCACGGTCTCCACCGCAATGTTGAGGCGTTCAGCCGAAGTGTTCGTGCCGTAGCCGCGCAACATGAGCTCCAACACATCTTTCTCCCGAGGCGACAACATTGACGCGCCGAATGTGCGAAATGCCAAGTCGATTTGATGGTCGATGCCGGGTTGAATCAGATTGGTGGCTGCGAAGTCGTTGTGCTCGGTATGGCTCTTCAGCAGCTCTGAGATGGGTTCTGCCAAAAGGTATAGTGTTTCGTACTCGTCATCAGTGAAGGGGCGTCGTTCCGCGACTCGCATCATGCTGAGGTTGATAACATTGCCAGCCTGCAGCTTGGCTACGTAAACCACCTCGTCGCAGGTGCCGGTATCGGCGTAATAGTTAAGGTAGTAGTCAGATTCTTGCAATTTGCCCATTGTGATGCGGGACAGGCGATAAATTTTCGCCCGAGGTTGGTGCAGCGAAGTGTGATAGAAGGGGTCCTCTTGGTAGGGCCCCTCCAGATACTGGTCGACCTGACTCTCAATCGCGTGGGCGGGTATTTCGTGGTACAGCACTCTGGGTGGCAGATCTTTGTGGTAGAGCCAGACTTGTGGATAGTCGATCTTAACCTGGTTCCTGATGGATTTAGTGAGTGCGGGGAAGAATTTGTCCGTGCCCAGGGCTGCGATCGCCCTGGAGATATCGAGGTTCCACTTGCTGAGTTGATTGATATCCGTCATGCGGCATTTATGTATGGGAAAGAGTGATATCACGTTATTTTGCGCGCGTTTGTGCTACATAGTGGGCAGGCACTACGGCAATGTCAAACGCTGAAAGTCGTGCCGCGCGCGGACTCTAGGTAGAATTGGCGCCCTTGATGGGCCAGTTGGCCTATGGTTTACTGGCCGGCCGGAGGCGGTAGCGTGGCAAAAGAGGCGATCAATTCATCGTTGTATAATGAAGCGGTGCCCATGGAGTTTACGAAGGCGCTGCTGGCACAGGCGCGTGCCTACAATCGCGACATTCAGGCCATATTGCGGGCAGCCCGGTTTCCTTTTGATCCCTTGCGTCAGGATGCCCAGATGGTATTCGTATCCCGCGAGCAGTATTCGCGGCTTTGCCTGGAGCTGATTCGGGAGCTGGGCGATGAATCTGCGGGGGTTATGCCGGATGTTCAGACTCCCTTGGGCACAACACGCATGATTGCCCTGAGTATGATCAACAGCTCCACCCTGTCCTCAGCAATGTACCGTGGCATCGAGTTCAACAAGATCTGCCGCGTGCGCCAGGGCGCGCAAGTAATCAACGCATTGGAGGTGGATGAGGAACGCAAGACTGCTACACTGGCGTACCTTTGTGAGGATGACATACCCGGCATACAGCCCAGTGTGTTGTGTAACCTCGCGATCTGGATGCGTTTCAGCGGCTGGTTGATCGATCAGCATATTGATATCATCAGCGCCGCCTGTGCCGGCCGCCAGCCGGCGTTTATGGCGCCCATCCGGCATTTTTTCCCCTGCCCGGTGGCGTTTGAGCAGCCTGTGAACGCGGTGACATTCAGTGCGCGCCAACTGGAGGCGCCGCTGGTGCGCGACGAGGAGGACCTCAGCGGCTTCCTCAAGCTGGCACCGTATTATATGGTGATCGAGCCGCAGGCGAGCACGCTGAGCATCACGCATCGCATTCGACAGATTCTGGGTGACGACTTCCGCCAGGCGATTCCCTGCTTCGACGAGCTGACACGTTTGTTGAATATGTCGGCCCGGACGCTGCGTCGGCGCCTGGAGAAGGAGGGAACCTCCTACCAGCGTATCAAAGACAATGCGCGGCGTGACGTCGCCATCTCGATGCTTAGTCGGGACGGTTTAACCGTTAGTGAGGTGGCTGAGCAGGTGGGTTTCTCGGATCCTAGTGCATTTCATCGCTCTTTCAAGAAATGGACTGGCCAATCTCCGGGGTCATATCGTTAACAGTCCGGAGCAACAGTCCACGGCTAACAGCCGTCCACCTGTTGTTGCAGGAACTGGAGAATGTCGTCGGGCGCGACCAGCTCAGACACCTCAGCGATGCGGCTTTTGTATTCAAGTTGGCCCTCAGCGAGCGAGCGATCGCCGATGATGACGCGGTGAGGTATGCCGATTAGTTCCATGTCGGCAAACTTGACCCCGGGGCGCTCGTTGCGGTCATCGAGGAGAACCGCAATGTTGGCGTCTTGCAGCCGGGCGTACAGTGCCTCGGCACACTGCGCCACGGCTTGGGACTTCTGCATGTTTAGGGGCACGATTGCCACCTGGAAAGGAGCCATTGCGGGGGGCCATATGATGCCTCTGTTATCGTGGTTCTGTTCGATGGCGGCGGCAACGATGCGGCTGATGCCGATGCCGTAGCAGCCCATGGTGATGGGGATACTATTGCCTTGCTCGTCGAGAACCTTGGCGGTCATAGCCTCGCTGTACTGGGTGCCGAGCTGGAATATGTGCCCTACCTCTATGCCCCGCTTGATTCGTAGCCGCCCTGCGCCATCGGGGCTGGGATCGCCGGCCACCACGTTGCGTATATCGGCAACCTCCGCTTCCGGACAATCCCGTCCCCAGTTCACACCTGCGTAATGGAATCCATCTTCGTTGGCACCACAAACGAAATCGGCTAGCTGTGCTGCGCTGTGATCAACGATGATTGGCAGGTCAAGGCCAACTGGGCCTAGGGAGCCGAAACCGGCACCGCAGGCGTCGCGCACTCGGTTTTCAGTTGCCATACGCAGCGGTGCCTCGACGCCGGCGAGTTTTTGCGCCTTGATGGTGTTCAACTGATGGTCACCGCGCAAGACGAGCGCGACCAGGCTGGTCTCTCCCTCTACCACCAGGGTCTTGATGCTTTGCTGTGGCTCGATCGAGAGACAGTCTGTGAGCTCCTCGATGGAGCGAACACCCTGTGTGGCGACCTTTTGCATGGATGCCTTGGCTGCGGCGCGTGCTTGCGTCGGTGCCAGCGCTTCCGCCATCTCCACATTCGCTGCATAGCTGCTGCTGTCGCTGAATGCGATGGCGTCCTCGCCGGAGCTTGCCAGCACATGGAACTCGTGGGAGCCGCTGCCGCCGATACTGCCGGTATCCGCAATCACTGCCCGAAACTCCAGGCCCAGGCGCGAAAAAATAGTCGAGTAGGCGTCGAACATGCATTGGTATGTCTTGTCCAGTGAGGCCTGGTCGAGGTTGAAGGAATAGGCGTCTTTCATGAGAAATTCGCGAGCGCGCATGATGCCAAACCGGGGTCGGATTTCATCCCGCACCTTGGTTTGTATCTGGTAGACGTTAAGAGGCAATTGTTTATAGCTTTTGACCTCGTCTCGCACGAGGCTGGTGATGACTTCCTCGTGCGTCGGACCCAGGCAGAACGCGCGTTTATGGCGATCCTCGATGCGCAATAGTTCCGGACCATATTTTTCCCAGCGGCCGGATTCTTGCCATAATTCAGAGGGTTGCACCACAGGCATGCTGATTTCCTGGGCACCCAATGCGTCCATTTCCTCGCGCACAATGGCTTCTACGTTACGCAGTACTTTCAGGCCCAGAGGCAGCCAGGTGTACAAGCCGGCTGCCAGTTTGCGGATCAAGCCCGCACGCAGCATCAGCTGATGACTGATGACTTCCGCGTCTGCGGGGGTTTCTTTTTGGGTTGCCAGCAGGTATTCACTGGTGCGCATTTATGCAACGCTCCGGTTCGCAGCAAAAGACGGGGAGGTAGTTTACGTGCGATTAAGTTGAGCGTACAGGTTTGCATCAGTGATCGACACAGTGTGCGATGCGATAAAAAAATTTTTTGTTATGCATTCATCGAATGCTTAAGCGAGACGTTTTGGTGCACTCGCATGCGGTACTACAAATAAAGGGATTTTTTTATAGCGATCGTATAAAACACTTGTATTGCAGCGTTTCATGTTTTATACAGTTCTCTGCAACCGGTGATGCAAAGGTGAAAACATTCACTATGTTTCGCTCGGGGTGGCAGTGGGTTCCAATTAAACTTTTTAGGGAAGGTTGAATACAACATGGCAACTAAAAGAAAAGCAGCAAAAAGGAAGGCTCCCGCGCGGAAAAAGGTAGCCAGGAAAGCACCGGCCAAAAAGGCACCAACGACCGCTATCCAGACAAAAATGACGAAGGGACAAATCGTTGCGAGTTTGGCGGACAGCTCGGAGTTGACCAAGAAGCAAGTGAGCGCCGTTCTGGATGCGTATGAAAATCTAATGGAACGCAGTATCAAGAAGCGTGGTGTGGGCGAATTCACCATGCCTGGCCTGATGAAAATCACCACTAAGAAGAAGCCTGCGACGAAGGCGCGCAAGGGGATCAACCCCTTCACCGGTGAAGAGACCATGTTCAAGGCCAAGCCTGCGAGCATTCAGGTCAAGGTTCGACCGCTGAAGAAGATGAAGGAATTCGCTTCCTCATAGTCTGATACCCTGATCGGCCCGTCCGCGGGCCGATCACTGCGCTACTGCCTTCGGCACCGACCGGAGTCGTCTTCGATCACCTCGCATACCCATCTTTCTGCGCGCTTGGCCTGTGCCGCCGCATGGGGTAAAATCCGCGCCTCCGTTTTTCTAGAACTCGCTAAGTAATTGTTAATGGGGCTGTTTATGCCGATTTACGAGTACCAGTGCCAGTCTTGTGGCGAGGAAACTGAGGTAATTCAAAAACTCAGTGATGAGCCCCTGGTTGACTGCCCTAGGTGTGGCAAGGCGGCCCTGAAAAAGAAAGTGTCAGCCGCTGCTTTCCGCCTGAAGGGTGGGGGGTGGTACGAGACCGATTTCAAGACCGGTGACAAGAAAAATCTTGCGGGCGGTGGCGATGAGGGCAAAAAGGATGCTGCCGCAAAGGACAAGCCCGGCAAGAACGAGTCCGGTGACAGCAAACCCGGTAAAACACCATCAGGCGACGGTGCGAGCAGCAAAAAGACCGCCTGATCCCGGGCCTGCGAGGCCCTGCTCAATAGAGACGGAATGCAAACCATGCGTAGTCATTATTGTGGTGCCATTGCGGTTGCCGACATCGATAAGACAGTCACTCTTTGTGGCTGGGTGGATCGTCGGCGGGATCACGGCGGCGTTATTTTTCTCGACTTGCGCGATCGCGAGGGTGTCGTGCAGGTGGTGTTCGACCCCGATACCGGGGAGCACTTCCAGCGCGCGGACCGGGTGCGCAGTGAGTATGTGCTGCAGGTGACGGGCCGTGTTCGGGCGCGGTCGACGGGCACCGTCAACCCCGCCATGGCAACGGGTGAAGTCGAGGTGCTAGGCAAGGCGTTGGAAGTGCTCAATGTTGCTGCAACGCCACCCTTCCAGCTCGACGAGCATATTCACGTGGGCGACGAGGTCAGGCTGCAGTATCGCTATATGGATTTGCGTCGCCACGAGATGCAGGATCGCCTTAAATTGCGGTCGCAGATTACCAGCGCCGTGCGTAATTTTCTTGATCGTGAGGGCTTCCTGGATATCGAAACGCCGATCCTCACCCGCGAGACACCGGAAGGTGCCCGTGACTACCTGGTGCCGAGTCGCACACACCCTGGCCAGTTTTTCGCTCTACCCCAGTCTCCGCAGCTGTTCAAGCAGTTGTTGATGGTGGCGGGCCTCGATCGTTATTACCAGATCGCCAGGTGTTTCCGGGACGAGGATCTGCGTGCTGACCGGCAACCGGAGTTCACCCAGATCGACCTTGAGACGGCTTTCCTGGATGAAGCCGCGATCATGGAGATTACTGAGCGTATGATTCGCGAGTTGTTTCGGGATGTGCTCGGGTGCGAGTTGCCGGCATTTCCGCATATGCCCTACGCCGAGGCGATGGAACGTTTCGGTTCGGACAAGCCTGACCTGCGTATTCCGTTGGAGTTGATCAGTGTTGATGACCTTATGCAGCAGGTTGAATTCAAGGTTTTCCGCGGCCCTGCTGATGATCCGGCGGGCCGGGTAGCGGCATTGAAGGTGACCGGTGGCGCCTCGATCAGCCGCAAGGAAATCGATGACTACACAGATTACGTCGGTATCTTTGGCGCCAAGGGGCTGGCTTGGATTAAAGTCAATGAGGTCGCCGCCGGGGTGCGGGGCCTGCAGTCCCCTATTCTCAAGTTTATGCCCGAGGAGATTGTCGTGCAGATGCTGCACCGCCTTGATGCGGGTGACGGGGATATTATCTTTTTTGGTGCTGATCGGGCGTCTGTGGTTAACGAAGCCCTGGGCGCGCTGCGAATTCGTGTTGCCGAGGACCTTGGCATGGTCGCTGAGGGCTGGGCACCCCTGTGGGTGGTCGACTTCCCCATGTTCGAGGAGAACCCTGCGGGCGGTTGGATGCCGCTACATCACCCGTTTACCGCACCGGCTTGCAGTGCGGCGCAATTGTCTAGGAGTCCCGGGGATGCACTGTCGCGGGCTTACGATATGGTGCTCAACGGGACTGAGTTGGGCGGGGGCAGTATCCGTATTCACGCGCGCGATATGCAGGAAACGGTTTTTCGGATCCTGGGCATCAACGAGACGGAGGCTGAAGAGAAGTTCGGTTTCCTGTTGCATGCCTTGCAGTATGGAGCGCCTCCGCACGGTGGTTTGGCGTTTGGGTTGGACCGGCTGGTCATGTTGATGGCCGGCGCTTCCTCTATTCGCGATGTGATCGCTTTCCCGAAAACGCAGACGGCGTCTTGCGTCATGACGCAGGCGCCCAATGCGGTGTCAGCCCAGCATCTACGTGATCTCAATATCCGATTGCGTCAAGTGCCAGGTGACGTTGAAAAAAAAGGGGCATGATATGGCGGGGCATTCGAAATGGGCCAATATCAAGCACCGTAAGGCAGCACAAGATGCCAAACGGGGTAAGGCATTTACCAAACTGATTCGCGAACTGGTTGTCGCGGCCAAGCAGGGCGGCCCGGCGCCGGAAGATAACCCGCGCTTGCGTGCCGCCGTCGACAAGGCGCTGGGCGCCAACATGACCCGCGACACCATTGATCGCGCTATCGCGCGCGGTGCGGGGACCAGCGACGCCGATGCGATGGAGGAAATCATTTACGAGGGGTATGCCCCCGGAGGGATTGCGGTGCTTGTCGAGGCGATGACGGACAACCGTAACCGCACCGTCGCCGAAGTGCGACACGCTTTCACGAAACGCGGCGGCAACCTGGGTACAGAGGGTTCTGTAGCCTATTTGTTCACTCGCAAGGGGGAGCTGAGCTTTGTTGTTGGGGACGACGAAGACGCCCTGATGGACGCGGCGTTGGCTGCGGGGGCGGATGATCTCGTCTTCAATGAGGATGGTTCTGTTGACGTCACCACGCCCTGGGAGGAGCTGGCGGCGATCAAGGTGACGTTGGAGTCGGCGGGCTACCGGGCGCTGCAGGGGGAGGTAACTCTGGTCGCCTCCACCAGGGTGCCGGTGGACGCCGATGGGGCAGAAAAGCTCATGGGTCTTGTTGATGCCCTCGAAGACCTCGATGACGTGCAGAATGTTTACACTAACGTTGAGATCCCCGACGCCATACTTGCCGCGCTTGAGTAAACGGTAATTTCACTTTCTTGAACACGCCCCGGCCTGTATATTTGTACAGAATAAGAGGGGGTCGTCAGCATGTCGCTAATCCTGGGAATCGATCCCGGTTCACGTAAGACAGGCTTTGGCATTATCAATTACGTGGCGGGGCGCAGTGAGTACATTGCCAGCGGGGTGATCCGTGCATCGGATGCTGAGTTACCCCAGAGGCTGCGCGTTATATTTGACAGCGTGACGGCATTGCTGGAACTGCATGGCCCGCAGGAGGTAGCTGTGGAGCAAGTCTTCATGGCGAAGAGCGCGGACTCCGCATTGAAATTGGGGCAGGCGCGCGGTGCGGCCATCGCGGCTTGTGCTGTGCAAGATATGGCAGTCACCGAGTATGCGGCGCGGCAGATAAAACAGGCGGTTGTGGGGTCCGGGGCAGCGGATAAATCTCAGGTGCAGCATATGGTGCAGGTTTTGCTCAAGCTTCCCGCCGCGCCACAAGAGGATGCGGCGGATGCTCTGGCGGCGGCGATGTGCCACGCGCATACCCGACAGGGCCTAGTGAATATGGCAGGTGCGCGCTCTGTGCGACGGCGGCGGGCGCGTTAGCCCTATGATCGGCAGCATCAGGGGCAGATTGGTCCAGAAGCAGGCACCGCTGATCCTCGTCGAAGTAGGCGGCGTGGGTTATGAATTGCAGGTGCCGATGACAACACTGTTCCAGTTGCCAGCAGTGGGGGCGGAGGTGTCGCTGGTGACACATTTCGTGGTGCGCGAAGACGCCCAGAGCCTGTACGGTTTTATTGAGGAAGGTGACCGGAGCGTATTCCGCCAGTTGATCAAGGTCAGTGGCGTCGGTCCTAAGCTGGCCTTGACCATCCTGTCAGGCATGGATGCCCGCAGCTTTGCCGGCTGTGTGGAGCGGGATGATATCTCTGCCCTTATCGCGCTGCCCGGTGTGGGTCGCAAGACTGCCGAGCGTCTGCTGGTAGAGATGCGTGACAAACTCAAGGACTGGCTGCTCGGCGGCGAGCCCGTGACCGCCGCCGAGGGACCTGCGGAGATGGCGCCGTTGGCGGATAGGGCTGCCGATGCCGAGGGCGCGCTGATCAGTTTGGGCTACAAGCCGCAGGAAGCCGGCCGCATGGTGGCGGCGGTAAATGATGACGGCGTAACGGACAGTGAAGAGCTTATTCGTCGCGCGTTGAAAGCGGTGGTCAAGACATGAGGCTGTCGACATGATTGAAACGGACCGACTGATCGCACCCGAGGCGACAGGCCGTGGCGAGGATACGATGGATCGTGCGATTCGGCCGCGCACGTTGGCGGAGTATATCGGCCAGCAGGCAGTGAAAGAGCAGATGGCCTTATTCCTTGAAGCTGCTCGTGGCCGCAGCGAACCGCTGGATCATACCCTGATCTTTGGTCCGCCGGGTTTGGGCAAGACGACGCTGGCCAGTATTGTGGCGCAGGAGATGGGCGTATCCCTCAAGACCACCTCCGGGCCGGTGTTGGAGAAGGCAGGTGATATCGCCGCATTGATGACGAATCTGGAACCCGGTGATGTCCTGTTTATCGACGAGATTCACCGTCTCAGCCCCTACGTTGAGGAAATCCTCTACCCGGCGATGGAGGATTATCAGCTGGATATTATGATTGGCGAGGGGCCTGCGGCGCGCTCTATCAAACTGGAGTTGCCGCCTTTCACGCTGGTCGGTGCGACGACACGGGCAGGGCTGTTGACGTCACCCTTACGGGACCGCTTCGGTATCGTGCAACGGCTGGAGTTCTACGACGTGGCTGATCTTGCTTACATTGTGGAGCGTTCCGCACAAATACTCGATATCGGGGTGGATAAGGGAGGGGCCTGCGAGATTGCTCGGCGCGCGCGTGGCACGCCGCGCATTGCCAACAGGTTGTTGCGTCGGGTACGTGACTATGCGCAGGTGAAGGGGTATGGGCAGATCACACAGGAGGTTGCCGATCGTGCGCTCGATATGCTCAGCGTTGATCAGCAGGGCTTCGATCACCTTGACCGGAGGTTGCTGTTGGCTTTGCTGGAAAAATTCGATGGCGGTCCGGTAGGTGTCGAAAGCCTGGCGGCGGCTATTTCAGAGGAGCGCGGCACCATTGAAGATGTGCTGGAGCCCTATCTGATCCAGCAAGGGTACATGGTGCGCACACCCCGGGGTCGCATGGCGATGCGCAATGCCTACCTGCACTTCGGCTTGCCGGAGCCGGCAAAGCATTCCACTACAAAGCGTGGGCAAAGTCTGCCGCTGGATCTGGGAGAGAGCGATTAAACCCGGCGCGGAATTTTCACATAAGTTACGGGTCTACATCGAGGACACCGACGCTGGTGGAATTGTATATTACGTCAACTATTTGAAGTTCATGGAGCGCGCGCGTACCGAGTTCATGCGTGCCATGGGGTACGCCAAGCAGCATATTTTCAACCTCAACCTGATGTTTGTGGTGCGGGACGTGGCGGTGCGCTATCGGTCTTCGGCGCAACTGGATGACGAGTTGGAGGCGACTGCCAGGGTTATCCGCTCGCGTGGTGCCGGCATCGTATTTTGGCAATGTGTTCGCCGGGGTAGCGAGCTGTTGGCGGAGGGTGAAGTGACGGTCGCCTGTGTCGATCGTTCGAGTGGCAAGCCGCACAGGCTGCCCGTGGGCATGCTGGCTCGCTTGAAAGATGCGCAACAAAAAGAAACGTAGTGCAGGGGGGTGGGATTGGAAGAACAGTTGAGTCTGCTGGATCTGGTATGGAACGCCAGCTTCACCGTGCAGATGGTGATGGCCCTGCTGTTGGTGGCCTCGGTTGCATCCTGGTACATGATTGTCAATCGCTTCTTGTATTTTCGCGATGCGCGGGACGAGATGTACCGCTTCGAGGAACGGTTCTGGTCGGGGATCGACCTGTCGCAGCTTTACCGCGAGGGCAATGACAAGGCGGCTGAGGGCCACGCCATCCTCGGCATGGAAAGTATTTTCAGAGCCGGCTTCAAGGAATTCTCTCGCCTCGCGCAGCAGTCGGAGATCGATGCCGAGGCCCTGATTGAGGGCTCCCGTCGCGCTATGCGGGTTGCAGTCATGCGCGAAGAGGAGCGGCTAGAGCGGCACCTCGCGTTTCTCGCGTCAGTCGGATCTACCAGCCCTTACATCGGCTTGTTCGGTACCGTCTGGGGCATCATGCACGCCTTTCGCGGGTTGGCTAACGCCACCCAGGCGACACTGGCAACGGTGGCGCCGGGCATCTCCGAGGCACTGGTTGCTACGGCTATGGGACTGTTTGCTGCGATTCCCGCTGTGCTGGCGTATAACCGGTTCGCCGCCAGAGTCGAGGTGCTGAGCAATCGCTATGACACCTTTGTGGATGAGTTCTCCGGCATTCTTCACCGTCAGGCCTTCGCCGTGCGTTCGCGCGACAGACAGGTGGGATAAAGCACCGTGGCTCGGAGTCGCGGCAAGCGCCGGCCCATGTCGGAAATCAACGTGGTGCCCTACATTGATGTCATGCTGGTATTGCTTATTATTTTTATGGTCACAGCGCCCATGCTCATGCAGGGGGTCAAGGTGGATCTGCCGGAGGCCAGTGCCGATCCGGTGGAAAACCAGGACAGTGAACCGGTGATCGTGTCGGTCGATGCCACAGGCCAATTGTTTCTGAATCTTGGTCAGGAGGAGCAGGTCCTGTCCCTGCCCACGATCAAAGACCGAGTGGCTGCGGTGATGCGGCGCAGTCCGGAGAAAACGGTGTTGGTCTGGGGCGACCGCTCGGTGCCCTATGGCGAGGTGGTCACCCTGATGGTTGCCCTGCAGGAGGCGGGCGCCCCCAGTGTCGGCCTGGTTACTGAAGCGCCCCAGTGAGCGCATCGGTTTATGCCAAGCCCACCATGCCGCGGATCGTCGTGCGACCGTTGATGGCGACGTTAGCGATCCATGCTGCCTTGCTTTACCTGATTACGACCAACTGGAGTTTTGATGAGGACAGGGAGGTGGTGCGCACGAAACCCGTGCCACGAGCGATCAATGCGCGATTGGTGGATGCCGGTGCGCTCCAGCCTAAACCCAAACCCAAACCCAAACCCAAACCCAAACCCAAACCCAAACCCAAACCCGCGCAGACGTCGCAGCGCGCGATAGAAAACCCCGTGTCCAAACCGGTGCCGAAGGCGACCCCCAGACCAAGGCATGAACCCAAACCGCAGGTGAAAAGCGAGACTAAACCTAAACCGCGTCCTGTCGATGATGCCCTGGCGAAGTTAATGGCAGAGGAAT
>JABSPW010000099.1 GCA_013214285.1 Halioglobus sp.
GCGCACCTCATCAACTATCGTGAAGAGGATGTTGTGCAGCGCGTGCTTGAGATTACTGGGGGCGAAAAGCTACCTGTGGTTTACGATGGCGTGGGCCGTGATACCTTTGACATGTCACTGGATTGTCTCAAGCCTCGCGGGCTGATGGTAAGCTTTGGTAATGCGTCAGGTGCGCCTGCGCCCCTTGATTTACAAACCCTTGCAAGCAAGGGGTCGCTCTACCTGACCCGCCCCACCATGATAACCTACACAGCGAGCACTGAGGAATTGAAACAATCTGCAGCGGATGTATTCGACCGGATACTCAAGGGAACGCTTCAGGTTGAGATCAAGCAGCGTTATCGCTTGTGTGAGGTGCAGCAAGCTCACAGCGATCTCGCCGGCAGAAAGACCGCGGGTTCCAGTGTCATACTGCCCTAGACAGTCCATCGGAGTGGGAGGTAGCGATAGTGTTGAAGTCAATCGGCCCGGTGCTGCTTGAAGGTGCATCGGTGCGTCTTGAGCCGTTGTCGATTGAACACGCCCAGGGCTTGTATAACCGTGGCCAGACGCGAGAGGATTGGGCCTTTTTGCCGCGCCCGAGCTTTGTGGATCTCGCTGATACGCGGCAGTGGATACACGATGCGCTGGCAACCCCGGGACAGGTGCCTTTCGCTATCGTGGAGTCGGCCAAGGGAAGGCCGGTCGGTAGCACGCGTTATCTCAATATACGACCGGAACACCGAAGTCTGGAAATTGGCTGGACCTGGCTTGGCAGTGAGTGGCAGCGTACCGCTATCAATACGCAGACCAAACTACTGCTGTTGTCTCATGCTTTTGAGCAATTGGGTTGTTTGCGGGTGGAGTTCAAGACCGATGCTAGGAACGAGCGATCTCAGCGAGCTCTCGAGCGACTAGGGGCTCAGCGCGAGGGTGTGTTGCGCAACCATATGCTCGTGCAGGATAGTCACATGCGTGATTCCATGTACTTTAGCATCATCGTTGCCGAGTGGCCCGAGATCAAGCAGCAACTGCAAAAGCTGGCGAAACCCAGGCAATGCGCCACAGCGCAAAGACCCTAGTTCACCGTTGTCTGCACAGTCTCTTGGTCGGAGAAGGCGCCTGCAAATAAAGGAGAGCTGAGATAGCGTTCTCCGGAGTCGGGCAGTATGGCGACGATCAGCTTGCCTTGATGCACTTGCTGTTGTGACAAACGATGTGCCACGGCCATCGCGGCGCCGGCAGAAATTCCTGCCAAAATGCCCTCTTGTTGCATGAGCAGGTGTGCCCAATCCATGGCCTCCTCACTGGAGATACGCTCCACTTGGTCTACCAAGTCTAGGTCCAGATTATGGGGTACAAATCCCGCCCCTATTCCCTGTATCTTGTGAGGAGCATGTGTCGCGTCTTCACCGGTCTTCGCCGCGGTGATCATTGTTGTGGAATCAGGCTCTACCGCGACACTCAGCACATTCTTGCCCCGAGTCTGCTTCAGGTAACGGGAGACGCCCGTAATGGTGCCACCAGTGCCGACGCCAGACACCAGGATATCGATAGCACCGTCGGTGTCTGTCCAAATTTCAGGTCCCGTGGTTTCTTCATGAATTGCAGGGTTGGCAGGGTTTTCGAACTGGTGTGGTCCCCAGTATGTGGTTGGGTCGGAGGCGATAATATGTTCTGCCCGCTCAATCGCCGCGGGGATGCCCTTGGCGCCGTCTGTGAGGATGACCTCTGCACCCAGCGACTTCATCAGCATACGGCGTTCAAGGCTCATAGTATTCGGCATCGTGAGAAGGCAACCGTAACCGCGGGCGGCAGCGACAAAGGCCAGTGCAATACCAGTATTACCGCTGGTGGGTTCGACAATCGTCATGCCTGGTTTTAGGCTGCCATCCTTTTCCGCCGCCATCACCATGCTGGCACCGATGCGGCACTTGACGGACATTGCCGGATTGCGATTTTCGAGCTTGGCATAGATATTACCCTTGCTAATACGGTTGATCCTTACCAGTGGTGTGCCGCCGATGGTCTCGGCATTGTTCTCGTACAGCTTGCTCATGTCGATCGCCTTCTTGGATTCTTTATTCTTGGGGATCCACTAGCCTAATCGCCCTGTGTCCTCCTGTCCATTGGTTGCCAGCGGTAAGAACAGTTTACAAATTTAAGATTCCTGAGGAACTATTTGGCCAGTCGCGGGTCTCAATAATTGTGGCTGCTGGTAGGGTGTTGCGGGGATACATTGCACCAAGACCGGCGAACTGGATCTCATCCAGGTTGGATTCTCCGATGTGGGAGCGAGCCCACGCGTGCCGGCCCTTAGGGGTCGGCTTTTTTATTGTGCTTTGCTTTTCTGTGGCAGTTCGGTGGCCTGCTTCAGTGTTTCCAGAGTCTGCGGACCGACCAGGGTAGTTACCACCTGGCCCGACGGGTCCAGTACCAGCGTTGAGGGCAGTACGACAGGGCGGGATATACCCAGCTCCCCTGCTGGATCCCTTGCAAGATTGGAAAAAGTGACGCCCAATGCGCCGGCCTGGCGTGCTAGTTCCTCTCCGGTGGCTCCGTCGTAGTTCACCCCCAGTACCGTGATATTATCGTACGATTCGTCCACCGCGTTGAGTTCAGGAATTTCCTCGATACACGGCTTGCACCATTGAGCCCAGTAATTGATCAATACCCATTGCCCTCGCAGTTGCTCCAATGTCGATTGTGGACGCGTCGCGTTCTGCTGATCGCATGCTGCAAGGACAAGTAACAGTCCCAGGTAAAACCAGACTTTCATGGCTGAAAAAGCTCCACAAGGTTGGCCGACAATTTATCTCGCTGCGCCATGCGTTCCGCCCGCAGCAGGTCACAGGTGCTCACCAGCCACGGCTCTCTGCTATCTGCCAGCTGACCATCCAGGGGCTTCTCCTTCTCTACCCATTCCTTTAGTTGCCAGAAAGGGACGGTATGCAGATCGCGGCATAGCAGGTAATGTCCGCTTCGGTCTTCGGTGATGACATGGTGTCCTATCAGCAGATCGCGCAGTTCGCCCCAGGTCTGGCTATCGAGGCCGTGTAAGGTTTTGTTCTTGCCACTAATCAAGTCGATCTCCCGAACAGATTGTCCGCTCTCCTGTTTTTGCCAGAACAAATGCAATACTTCTAAGGCTTTTAATACCAAAGGTCGATTCGCCTGCTCATCGCTTTGGTACGCGGACAGGCTGTGCACCAGGATGGCGCCGATCAATACGATGTTCCAGGACAGGTAAATCCAAAGAAGAAACAGAGGAACGGCAGCGAAGGCGCCGTAGATAAAGGTGATACTAGAGCCCGCCACCAGCTCTGCAAACAGGCTGCGCGCGGCGCCAAAGGCGATGGCTGCGAACAGTCCACCGACCATGGCGTGCTTGAACGGCACACGGCAGTTGGGTACTGCCGCGTAGACGATGCTAAAACCCAAAGTGCTTAGCAGCAGCGGAGTGGATTTCAGCAGCGCAGCTTTGGCGCCGAAGATATCGAAATGTTCCAATGTGTGAGCAAAAGTCGAGAGGTAAGTGCTCAAGGCCAGCGCCACGCCAATAGTGATGGGCGCCAGAGTGAGCACTGCCCAGTAGAGGAGGAAGCTGGAAATGGCGCTGCGGTTCTTCCTGGCACGCCATATGCGATTGAAAGCATGCTCAATGTTGCGCAACATCAATACGGCGGTTATCACCAGGAAAGCGATACCGGGCCCGGTCAGGTTCTTGGCCTGCAGCGAGAAATTGTTGATGTATTGCTCTATCTCCTTGCTGGTCTGGGGCACAAGGTTTTCGAACAGAATAGATAGCATTTGCTCTTGCACGCCTTGGAAGGCGGGGATGGCAGAGGCCATGGTGTAGAGTACCGTTACCAGGGGCACGAGAGCAAACAGACTCATGTAGGTGAGTGCCGCCGCGTTATTCTTGCAGCGGTCTGCGACAAAGCGCCCGGCAAGATAACGAGCTCGGCGCCAGGTCTCCATAAATATTTCTGTGGGCAATGCCATAACGGCATTATCGCACGTCTGCCCACGTATCGGCGAGGCAGGGCAAGTGCCCATAGCTATCGACAAGGACCGCGGGAACGTGTGTGCCGCCCACTCCTATCGCTGATCAGAAATTGCCACTGATGCGCACACCGTATTGCTCGCCGCCGGACACCCCAGAGAAGGCAATGGCAGCGGGCACAACCACCATGGAACTGTAATCCACCTCGTCAGTAATATCACGCCCCCAGAGGGCGATGCGGATACTGCGGCCTTCGCTCCATTCCCACGTGTAGGCTATGGTCGCGTCAAGAACCGCGCGGTCTTTCAATTGGCTGCGCGGATCGTTGCGTACATCCACCCAGTACTCGTCTGTATAGCGGTAGTTGGCGAAAAAACTAAGATCGCCTGGCCCAACCTGAAGGGTATAAGTCCCATTCACGCCGCCCGTCCATTTGGGTACGCGGCGCAGATCCAGATCACTATTATCGGTGATGATGCCGTCGCCGGTCAGGTCCGCGTCGAAACTGGCATACTCGGCATTCTGCCAGCCCACATTGGCGTTGATCACCAGATTGCTGTTTGC
The DNA here is from genome assembly GCA_013214285.1 of Halioglobus sp. GTDB lineage: Bacteria > Pseudomonadota > Gammaproteobacteria > Pseudomonadales > Halieaceae > Marimicrobium. The sequence continues at coordinate 4,550 of JABSPW010000099.1, forward strand.
TACCCAGGTCGACTCTGCTTCCAGCCCCCAAAGCTTGGCGCTGGAGGCATTGCGCACCACGGTATTGGAGCCCCCCAATCCATCGGGCTCGATGATTTCCTCCTGCTTGTCATCGTACCGGTCGTAGTAGGCTGCCAGGTTGAGGCGCAGAGTGTTGTCCAGCAACTCACTTTTCAGACCAAGCTCCCAGTTTTTGACTGTTTCCGGGTCGAATGGTCCGATATTGTTCGGCGCCTGATTGCGGCCGTTAAAGCCGCCGGAACGAAATCCCTCGGAGTAGACAACATAGGTCAGCATGTCATCTCTGATACGGTAGTCAAGGCCCACCTTTGGGGTGAACTTATTCCAGTCCTCGTTACCCGATGCGTCGCCTGCCGGCACCCAGATAGGCTGCCCATAGATGTAGAAATTGTCCGGGTTGCCGCGATAGCCTTGTAGTGGCAATGCGCCTGCGGCGCCGGGGTTGCCAGCAAACCGGATGGAGCCTGTATAGTCTTTCTTCTCTCCAATGTAGCGGCCACCGAGAATCAGCATGAATTGCTCAGTGACGTCGTAGTGAAACTCACCGAAGACTGCCCAGCCATCCCGCTTGTGGTCTGCCCTGGGGTTCTGAAATAGGGCTGCTGCGGGACCCGCTCCGGCGGCGATCGATGTAAACTGCTCAAGCGAATAGTTATCGTCGATGTAGAAAGCGCCGGCGACGAAGCTCCAGCGGTCGCTCATTGCCTCGTTGGAGGCAAACCGGATCTCGGCGGTGCGCTGTTTTGAGTCTTGATTCCGCCAGACGTGGAAGAAGTTACCGGCACTGGCATCGAAGTCTGTGGGTACGCTCTCGTCGGTTTTTTGGTATCCGAGAATACCAGTGAAGACGCCCGCGCTAAGCTCGTAATCCAGGTTCAGCGTGTAGCTGTCCCATTCGAACTTGATGTCTCTGGGATAGAAGTCCTGGGTAAATTCCTCAATGTCAGTAACGCTGTCGCCGCAAAAGCCGGCAAGGATGAGCGGTTCAATTGAACAGGGAATCTCCGGTGCCGGATTGACCGAATTGTTCTTGTTGGTGGATGAGCGGTTCTGCAAGGTTACCCCGTCGTTTTCGTCCTGAAAATTGACATAGGTGAAGAGCGCAGCGAATGCTTCAAGAGGGCTGAACAGGAGGGTCGCCGTGAACTCCTGGTTGTCGGGATTGCCAACCTTTTTGTCAATCGTAACATTGTCCCGATTCACTCCGTCTTTTTGTGAGGAGTAACCAAGCTTGCCGGCAAGTATCTCCCCAATCGGGAAATTCAGCAGGGCCTTGTAATCGAACAAGTCGTCTGTGCCGGCAGTTGTTTCATATTTCAAACCCAGTTCGCCGGAAGGGACTGAGTGTCTTATATTAATGACTCCGCCAGTAGTATTGCGGCCAAAAAGAGTGCCCTGCGGTCCGCGCAGGACTTCCATGGATTGATAGTCAAAAGTGTTTGCCAGAGAACCGTTGGCGTAAGACAGTGGTACTCCGTCGATGACAACACCGACCGCTGGGTCGAAGGACCGCTCTACTTCTTGGGTACCGACACCGCGTATATAGATAGAGGCGCTGGAGGGCGCGACGCTACCGAGGGTGTCGATAACCAGGTTGGGCACCATGCCCTCAATCTCGCGGATATCGCGCATGATGAGATGATCGATTTCAATACCGGAAAAGGCTGTCACCGCGACAGATACATCCTGCATCGACTCTTCCATCTTGCGGGCGGTGACAATAATTTCTTCCAGTTTAGCTTCGGCCGCCGTTACGGTGGGCGCCAGGCTGAGCGGCGCGCCGATCATTATGAGGGGCGCCATTGCCATAGGAAGTGGCTGTATGGGCAAGCGTTGAGTCATGAGCGGTCTCCTGCCACCGCGGTACGAAGGACGTTATTGTTTTGTGCAGTTATTCAAGGCGGTTGGGCGCAGCCTGCACTTATAAAACAGTCAAATACGCTGATCTGAGTATCTGCCGCGCTATGAGCCGATGGCAAGCGTGGGGCACGGTAATAAGTCATGTCCACTTGCCAGTGCTAATGCAGCCCGATCGAGGCGTCAATGGAATCCTGATTTTGCTATAATCGATGCCGTTGCCAAATTGTGGAGGGGCAGGCTATGAGCGCCGTGACCATTTACCATAACCCACGTTGTTCTAAATCTCGCAACACTCTGACCCTGTTGGAGGAGCACGGCGTTAGCCCGGACGTTATTCGCTATCTGGACACACCGCTGGATGCGACACAACTGAGGGCATTGCTGAAAATGCTCGGTATGGGTGCCAGAGAATTGGTACGGCGTGGTGAAGCGGATTACAAGCAGGCTGGCCTAAGTGCGGATTCGACTGACGCGGAGGTGCTTGCGGCGATGGTCAAGTATCCGAAGTTGATCCAGCGGCCTATCGTTGTGAAGGGTGACAAGGCGGTGCTGGGTCGGCCACCGGAGAATGCGCTCGAACTGATAGGCTAATGACAGAACCTTACATCTTAGTCCTTTATTACTCTCGCGGCGGGGCCACAGCAGACATGGCACAGCAGGTGGCGAGGGGAGTGGCGCTGGTCCCGGGTCTATCTGCTCGCCTGCGCACCGTGCCCGCGGTGTCAGCCAGTGGTGAATATGTGGAGGATGGCATTCCAGAATCAGGTCCGCTGTATTGTGAAATGGATGACCTGGCCGGTTGCGCGGGCCTTGTCTTAGGCAGTCCAACACGCTTTGGTAATATGGCGGCGCCGCTTAAATTTTTTATCGATCAGACCGCCTCTTTGTGGCTGAGTGGCGTAATGATCGACAAGCCTGCTGCGGTGTTCACCTCCACTACAAGCCTGCACGGTGGTCAGGAGACAACCTTGCTGAGTATGATGTTGCCGTTATTGCATCACGGCATGGTGTTAGCTGGTTTGCCCTACAGTGAGCAGGGCCTACTGACCACGGCGTCTGGCGGTACACCCTACGGCGCCACGCACTGGGCCGGTCCTGATAACACGCGCACGCTGGATGAGGTTGAGAGTGCCCTGTGCCGCGCGCTGGGTCGGCGCATCGCACGATTAGCATGGGCTAGCGCCTGTTCAGGGCGTGTCGCTTCATGAGTACAGCACATCGAATCGCAGCGGCGCGCTGGACCTGGCTGAGCTTTGCAGCATTGCTAGTGCAACAGGCTGTGGATGCTTGGCAGCAGCATGCCCCTTGGTTCATCTGGTTAGTGAAGTTGATGCCGCTGTTGTTATTTCTCCCGGGTATGTTCAAGGGTAAGTTGCGCAGCTATATCTGGGTGTGTTTTGTCTGCTGCGGCTACTTCGTCATGCTGATCCAGCGCGTGTTTGCGCAGCCTGATAATCTATTGGTGATAAGCGGTCTGGTCGCTGTTGTGATACTGTTTACCGCGGCTATGTTATACGTGCGTTGGCGCGCTCTAGAACTGCGCGTGGATGCTGCAGGCTCGGTTAGAACTGAAGTGGAGTAAAGAATGAATAAGCCGTCTCTTTGGCGCAGGATTCTCTCGCTGATCTGGAGAACTATCACCCGCATTCGGCTTGCGATGTCCAACATCATTTTCCTTTTGGCGATTCTATTTATCTATTTTGTGTACCTTGGTGGTACACCTGAACCCTTGCCAGAAAAGGCTGCCCTCTTGCTCAATATCAGCGGTACCGTGGTCGATCAGCGTTCACCTGTGAACCCCTTGCAGGCCCTGACGGGGCCGCCGACGCCTGAAACACATGAGGTATTGCTCAGGGATATTATTGAGTCGATTGACTACGCAGCGAATGACCCAGCTATCAACTCGCTTGTTATGGAGTTGGATGCGCTGGTTTATGTGGGGATCAGTAAGTCACAGGAGATTCTCCCGGCGCTGGAATCATTCCGCAGGACCGGTAAGCCGATAATCGCCATCGGTGATTACTTCACCCAGGATCAGTACTTGCTGGCGAGCTTTGCTGAGACTGTGATAGCGCATCCTTTGGGGGGTGTTGTGCTGGAGGGTTATAGCAGTTATCGAAATTACTTCCGCGATGCCCTTGAGATGGTTTCTATCAATATGCATATCTTTCGGGCGGGGGAGCACAAGAATGCGGTTGAGCCATTTGTACGCAACGACATGTCTGAATCCGAGAAAGCGGTGACCAGTATCTGGCTCGATGACCTTTGGAGCCAGTACACCGACACGGTAGAGCATCATCGCTCCTTGGCGAACGGTACCGTAGATGACTATGTGAATAATTTTGGTCTGCGGCTTCGGAACGAGCGTGGCAACGCGGCGCGGGCCGCGTTGCAGGCTGGTCTGGTGGACAGATTGCTCGATCGTTCCAAAGGGAATGACTACTTGATCGAGTTGGTGGGCGCCAGTAACGAGGACGGCCTTTATGAGGCAGTGGAGTTTGAGCGCTATGTCGGACGTAAACGACCATTGACCTTAGGTTCGATGGAAGGTGATCGTGTCGCGGTGATTACTGCGTCGGGCAATATTTTGCCGGGCGATCAGCCCGCTGGCACGATTGGTGGCGATTCCTTGGCGAAGCTGATTCGCCACGCTGTGGAAGAGGACCACTTTAAGGCGATCGTGCTGCGCGTTAACAGTGGTGGAGGCAGTATGTTTGCCTCGGAAATCATTCGTGAGCAATTGCTGTACGCCCGTGCGAAGAAAAAGCCCCTGGTGGTATCTATGGGCGCCGTGGCTGCATCGGGTGGTTACTACATTGCCGCCGATGCGGATGAAATCTGGGCGACCCCGGGTACCATTACCGGCAGTATCGGTGTCTTTGCGGCGTTCCCGACTTTCGAAGAACTGCTGGCGCGCGTCGGTATACATACTGATGGGGTCGGCACCACGGATCTGGCAGGGGCCTTGCGGCCCGATCGACCCCTCAGTCCGGAGTTGGTTTCGATACTGAACTCCGGTGTGGAGTTCGCCTACCGGAGCTTCCTCGATATTGTTGCCGAGGGTAGACACATGAGTGTCGAGGAGATTGATCCGCTGGCAGAAGGGCGCGTTTGGGTTGCATCCGACGCGCTGCGCGTTGGTCTTATTGACCGCATGGGTACTTTGGAAGACGCCGTGGCCTCTGCAGCTTCGCTAGCCGGTCTGGATGATTATGAGTTGGACTATGTGGAGTTGCCCCTCTCGCCGAGGGACTATATTTTGAAGCAGCTAGCAAAGCGCGTAGGAGGACTGATGGGGTCGGGAGCTAATGCGTCATTGGCTGGGCTTCTAAAGCCTATGCGGGAGGTGGCGCACGAGCTTGCCGTACTGCAGGATCCAGGTCATCTGTACATGCGTTGCATTACCTGCGGGTTAGTGCGTTGAATCGGTCAGCTTTGGCCCAGCGGAGCCTCGTGCTTTTCAATCCTTGCGTTGCGCCATCGGGCCAAGTCCTTCAGTATCATGTAAAGGCAGGGGATAAGAAGTAACGTGATAACCGTCGCAAAGACGATGCCAAATGCGAGAGAGATCGCCATGGGTACCATCGACTCTGCCTGCGCGGTTTTCTCCAGTAGCATGGGCACCAGACCAAAGAAGGTGGTCAATGAAGTCAGCAGGATAGCCCGAAAGCGTCGTGTCCCAGCGTCCACAATCGCGGCGAATCGGTCTTTACCCTCAGCGATCGCCTTGTTGACAAAATCCACCATGATCAAGCTGTCGTTGACGACGACCCCGCTCAGTGCGATGACGCCCATCAGCGACATCATGCTCAAGGGGTAACCCATCGCCCAATGTCCAAAGATTGCGCCGATCATGCCAAAGGGTATAACGCCCATGATAATGAGTGGTTGTAGGTAAGATTTCGTTGGTATGGCGAGCAATGCATATACACCGAACATGGCTAGCCCAAAGCCGACGATCATGCTAACGGCGACCTTGGCTTCCTCGTCGGCGGCACCAGAAACGTTATAGCGCAACCCCGGATATTTTTTCGTCAAAGCAGGTAGCAGGTTCTCTTCTATATCGCGGATGACCCTATCAGGCTCCACTTCCTGCTTGTTTGCTTCCGCGGACAATTCCGCGGCGCGCTGATAATTGATGCGGGTGGCCTTGACCAGTCCCTGTTTGACGTCCAGTTTCGCCACCGTCTGAAAGGGAACTTCGTCACCGGAGGGTGAGCGTATATACATATTCTTCAAGCTGTTAACGTTGCCGCGGTCGGCCTTCGGGTAGCGAACCATTACTTTGATTTCATCAATACCGCGTTGCACCCGCTGAGCCTCAGCGCCATAAAAGGCGTGTCGCACCTGGCTGCCCAAGTCGTAGCGTGTAATGCCCAAGGATTCCGCTTCGGGCAGAAGATCGAGGTGGAATTCGTCTGCAGTATCGCTTACGCCGTTGCGGATGTCATATAGGCCGGTATAGTGCCTCAGCGCGTCCTCGAATTCGGCGGCGGCCCTACTGAGGGTCTCAAAATCCCTATGCATGAGATCAAAGGCAATCGCAGGGCCAAAGCTCGGGCCTTCGACACTGGTGATCGCGAACACTTCCGCACCGTGAATTTGGCCAACCTCGTCACGCCAGCGCTGCTCTACCTGCCTCGTCGCGATACTCCGCTGGTCTTCTCGAGTCAACTCCACATCTATTCGTCCGTTGATACGATTAAAGGCGTAAGTAGCCATATGCTCTAGAAGACGTTCTTCAGTACCGCTTTCGCGGCGGTATTTCTCTTCCATAGTCGTGAATGCTTTAGCGATTTCTGCGACCACTTGCTGGGTGCGTTCTTCGGGCACTCCCTGAGACATGCGCAATTCCACTGAGAGGAATTCTCCCGGTGCGTCGGGGGCGAGTACGGTCCGCACCGCACCTCCTGCCAGAAGGCCCGCCGACAGGATCAGTAATGACAGGAAGAACGCTAGCGTAACGTAACGGTTCTGTACGCACAGCAGCATGAAAGGTTTGTAGCGATGATGAATAAAATATTTCAGGTGTCGGTTAACTGCTTCCTGGACACGATCAATCCTGAGCAGCAACCGATTGCGCGCGGGCTTACTGTGAGCCAGATGTGCCGGCAAAATCCACTTTGATTCGACCAGGGAGAATACGAGGCACAATATGACGACCCACCCGCAAGCTTCTGGGAAGGCTCCAAATACACCCTGTATGAATAGTGATGGCATGAAGGCCATGATGGTAGTTAAAACGCCGAAGGTGGCGGGGGTGGCGACCCGGTATACGCCGTCGACCACGCTTTTAATACTATGGCCGCGGTCTTCCTGTTCTGAATAGGCGCTTTCGCCCATGATGATGGCATCGTCAACCACGATACCCAGTACAAGGATAAAACCGAAAATACTGATCATATTCAGACTGGCATCGATGAAGGGCGTGTTGATCAGCGCCATGGCGCCGAGAAAACAGACGGGGATGCCCATCATGACCCAGAAGGCCAATTTGATTTCGAGAAACAGGGCAAGAATGATAAATACAAGCAGTGCGCCCATTGCCAGATTTTTGAGCATCATAGTGAGGCGACCCTTAAGGTAGTAGGTTGAGTCGCCCCACAGGGTAAGTTCCACCCCTTCAGGTAGCTGTGTCGCCCTGTCTGCAACAAAGGTTTTGGCCGAGTCGGCGGTTTCGATAATGTCTTGCTTGCCCATTGCAAAAATGTTGATGCCGAGTGAGTATTTGCCGTTGAATGCAGCGAACCCCTGTGCATCGACAAAGCCGTCTTGCACGGTGGCAATATCGCCCAACATGAGGCGTGTGCCATCCGGCCATGTTTTTAGCACGATTTTTTCAAAATCCTGCTGCACGTAGGCTTGGCCCATAGTGCGTAGCATGATCTCACCGTTCTCGGTGCGAACAGACCCGGCGGGCAGATCCAGCGATGAAGCGGAGATAATGTTGGCCACATCGCCAAGAGTGAGGTGATACTCTCGTAACAGTTGCTCGGAAATCTCTACCGATATTTCGTATTCCCGGCCACCGACTACTGATGCCGCTGAGATTGCCGGATAGGTCAAAATCTCACGTCGAAGCTCATCAGCAAGCGACTTCATACTGCGTTCGCCGATATCACCAGACAGTTGCAGCGTTAGTGCGGGGAATAAAAGTTCTGGTTGTCTTATGACGGGTTTCTCCGCTTCTGCGGGGAAATGCTGTATCGCGTCGACACGGTTCTGAATATCAGTCATCAGTTTGCGCAGGTCGACACCATCTTGAGGCTCAATCCACATGACAGCAGCGGATTCAAAGGAATCCGACTCGACCCGTTTTATGCCATCGAGGTCGTTGATGGACTCTTCTATCTTTAAAACTAGCCCTTGTTCAACCTCTTCTGGCGCGGCACCCGGATAGACGAGGTCGATCATGATGAACTCGATATCAATGGCAGGGAACATCGCACGCTGGATATTAAAGGCTGAGCCCAGGCCAACAACGATAATGACTGCCATCAACAGGTTGGCTGCCACGGGGTTATGGGCAAACCAGGCGATAATACCCTTGTGTTCCGACGAGGCCATCAGCCGTCAGTGCTGGCTGTCTGTGGCCGTTTGGCAGCGGCAGTAACGCCTTTGACTTCCCGCTCTTTGGGATCGATAGGCAGGCCGCTCTTGTCCAATAGATTGGTGGGCGTGCTGGATTGGAGGCGCACTTCTGAACCATCGAAGGAGTTGTCTAGCGTGGTGAGTGATACCAGGTCGCCATCATCGAGACCACTGCTGACGTAGATGAGATCGCCACCGGTATTTAACAGGGTGACCTTGCGATTGCGGAGACGCATGCTGTCATCAACGACCCAGATTACGTCCCCCGCGCGCAGAACATAGCGCGGTAGGGGGACGATATTTTTCAGTTCCCTGCCCTCGATGTTAGCATTGACGAAAGTGCCAATACGGAGGGGT
>JABSPW010000100.1 GCA_013214285.1 Halioglobus sp.
CCCGGTGGGGTCACGGACCCGTCAACCGTCCTGTCCGTTCAGATTTTCCTCTGGGCTGACAGCCCCGAGAGGGGCTTTACGGAAAAGACCTCGGCGGCGATTATGGTACTGATGGCCTTTCTGGTCTTTATGAACGCGATTGCGGTGTATTTACGCAGGCGCTTTGAGCGCCACTAGGGTGTAGGTAGGACGAATGCAGGGATCTGATAGCCCACAAGCTCCAAACTCCGATGGTGAGGCGCATGTGGCCACGCCAGCTGGAGCGTCCAGGCTTGCTGCGGACCAGGAAGGTGGCGAGACATTGGGCAGCCCGTTACTCGACAATGCCAAGATGTCCGCCCGGGGTGTCAACGTGTTCTACGATGACAAGCAGGCCATCACGGATGTGTCGCTGGACATCGGGGAAAACGAGGTGCTGGCGATGATTGGGCCCTCGGGCTGCGGCAAATCGACCTTCCTGCGCACCTTGAATCGAATGAACGATATTATTCCCGCATGCCGGGTAGCGGGTCAGATCACGTTGGATGGACAAGATATCTACCAGGATGATCAGGACACGGTGTTACTGCGTGCACGGGTCGGTATGGTCTTCCAGAAGCCCAATCCCTTTCCCAAGTCCATATACGAAAATGTCTCCTACGGGCCCAAGATCCACGGTCTGGCCCAGGGCAGGGCAGAATTGGATGAAATCGTTGAAACCAGCCTGCAGCGCGCGGGCCTGTTCGATGAGGTAAAAGACCAGTTGGACAAGCCGGGCACGGGCCTGTCCGGGGGACAGCAGCAGCGTCTGTGTATCGCCCGGGCCATCGCCGTCAGTCCCGAGGTCATCCTGATGGATGAGCCCTGCTCGGCGCTGGATCCTATTGCCACGGCACGGATCGAAGAACTGATGGACGAGCTGAAGGAAAACTACACCATCGCCATCGTCACCCACTCTATGCAACAGGCGGCCAGGGTGTCCCAGCGCACTGCCTATTTTCACCTGGGGCGGCTCATCGAGGTGGGCGAAACCAGCGAGGTGTTTACCCTGCCCAAGCACCAATTGACAGAAAACTACATCACGGGACGGTTTGGCTAATCTTTCAGTACACTCGGAGTGCTATTGGCCTAGCTATCCTGCTCCTTCTCGGCCTTCTCCACCTGTTTCGCAATGAGCTTGGTCACCCAGTTAGACAGCGAGCGGCCGTCTTCCTGCGCCAGTTTCTTCGCCTTTTTCTTCAGGTCTGGGTCGATTCTGATGTTGAGTAGCTTGGTTTTCGGCATTTTTACCGCTACCTATTCCCGGAAATGGCAGTTTATCACATGTATTGACATTGTCTTCAACGCCTCTTGTGTGTAGATTGTGTATATACAAGCAGTAGACAGTTGATGTGGTAGCTAGAAATGAACTTAAGGACAGCAGAGAAAGAGCTCGGTAGCCGGGCGCCCCATGTGACATTCTCGAGCCTCGCGGTCGAGGCGCTTGTTGTGGTGTCATTCGGGATACTCCTCGCCGCGCTTTTCGCCTAGAGCAACGCAGTTTTACTGTCCTTCTGCCCGGAAGACGCACCTCACTGAAAAACCTGTCACATACCGCCCTTTTGTCATAAACCTGTCACTTTCCGTCTATATCCTCCCAGCAGAGCGTCGCTAGTCAGATGCTCAAAAGAGCCAGGTCATCAAAAAACAATCAACCGGGAGAGGGTAATGAAGAAAATACTACTCACTGCGGCAATGTACCCCTTGCTGCTGAGTTCACCAGCCAGTGCCCAGGTATCGCAAGCTGAGTGGGAAGAAATGAAGGCGCAGTTCGCGGCCATGAGCGCTCGTATGAACGCCCTGGAAAAAGAAAACCGGCAGCTCAGGGACGCCCGCAGCCTTCCTGTTGAGGACCTCGAGGCAGCCCGTGTCGAAGTGGATACACTCAAGGCGCAAAATGCCGCCTCCTCCTGGGCGGAGAGGATCAAGTGGAAGGGGGATTTCCGCTACCGCTTTGAAGATATTGAGGAAGAGGGCCGGGATGACCGCGACCGCAACCGGATTCGTGCCCGTCCAGCGCTGGTGGCGAAAGTCACAGAGACTGCCGAAGTGGGATTTGGTATGGCTACCGGAGGTGATGACCCTGTTTCTACTAACCAGACCCTGGGCGGCGGGGGTACTACCAAGGATGTGCGCCTGGACCTCGCCTACGCTACCTGGACTGGCCTGGAAAACACCGCGATTACCCTGGGTAAATTTGCAAACCCTTTCTACCGTGTTAACAAAAGTGGGCTGATCTGGGACAGTGATTACCGCCCTGAGGGCGCGAGTGTGCGTTGGGGCACTGATTTGTTGTTCGCTAATGCGGTGTTTAATTTTATCGAGAGTGATAGCCGCAACGACGAGGACTCGATTTGGGGTGTTCAACTCGGTGCCACTTTTGATCCACTGGATTTTGCCAAGCTGACGGCCTCGGCCGCTTATCTCGATATACCGACCAAGGGTCGCATCTCAATCTACGATGATGACTTTTTCGGCAACTCGACCGTACAGGTGGATGGTGAGGAGGTTTACGAATTTGATTACAACCTGATTACAGGTTCACTGGAGCTGGTATTTGACGTGTTTGAGCTGCCGCTAAGCGTTTATGCGGACTATGTGAAGAACGACGATGCGGACGACTATGATACTGGCTATCTCGCGGGCATTCAGCTAGGTAAGGCAAAGAAGCGTGGTTCTTGGCAGTTGCAGTACCAGTACGAAAAACTGGAGGCAGATGCGACCCTGGGTCTCGTGACTGATTCCGATTTTGCTGGCGGCGGTACGGATGGTAAAGGTCATCGCGTCAAGGCGAAGTATGCGATAGACAACAATTGGACTGTCGGTGCAACCTATTTCGATAACGTCAAGGACTTCGACCGTGGTGAAAATATCGATTACGAGCGACTGCAGGTTGACACAGTGTTTAAATACTAGCCCTCGCCACGCCAGAGAGCCGCGTTGTTTGCTTGCAACAGTATTTCGCTCGGGTACAATAGCGCGGGTTTTTCATGGACGGAATAGTCTCGGGTCCCCTTCGTCTAGTGGTCCAGGACACTGCCCTTTCACGGCGGTAACAGGGGTTCGAACCCCCTAGGGGACGCCATTTTCAGTGAGCCTGTCGGCATGTCGTTTGCTTGGGTTTTGACAAGGTGCCTGCAGGAAAGAGCCGTATCATGAGTCGATACTGGAGTGATGTGGTTGGAGCGCTAACGCCCTATACACCGGGAGAACAACCGCGCGAGCCTAATCTCATTAAGCTGAACACCAATGAGAGCCCGTATCCGCCGTCGCCTCGTGTGCTCGAAATCATACGGGGTATGCAGGCAGATGATTTGCGTCGCTATCCCGACCCGGAATCCGCAGTATTGCGTCAGGCTATTGCCAAACGCTTTGGGTTGACCTCCGATCAGGTATTCGTTGGAAACGGTTCCGATGAGGTGATTGCACTGGCTTTCATGGCGCTCTTCCAGCACCCACGGCCGATATGCTTCCCGGATGTCAGTTACAGCTTTTATCCAGTGTGGGCGGATCTCTATGGCATCAGCTACGATACCGTTGCGGTTACTGCTGAATTCACTATTGATCCCGAGTCCTACCCGGCACGCAACGGTGGTGTGATTGTTCCCAATCCGAATGCCCCTACAGGTGTTCTGATGACGCTCTCTGCCATCCGTACGCTATTGCGGCGCTGTCAAGATTCGGTAGTCATTATAGACGAGGCGTACATCGATTATGGCGGTGAGTCTGCGGTCCGCTTAATAGCGGAATACGACAATCTTCTGGTGGTGCAAACTCTCTCGAAGTCCCGGGCGCTAGCGGGACTTCGGGTGGGCTGGGCGATGGGCAGCGGTCGTCTTGTTGAAGCCCTGGGGCGAGTGAAGAATTCATTCAACTCCTATCCCGTGGATTTTGTGGCACAAACCGCTGCCTTGGCGGCTCTTGAGGATGAAGCGCACTTCACGGATAGCTGCCAGCGCGTCATCGAGTCAAGAGAAAGACTGAGTGCAGCGCTCGAAGCCATGGGGTTCGAGGTGTTGCCTTCGCGGGCGAACTTCGTTTTAACCAGGCATGCCCGCGTTCCTGCAGGGGAGCTATTCACAGCACTTAGGGAGCGAGCAATAATCGTGCGCTACTTCGAGAGGCCACGCATTCGCAACTATCTGCGCATTACCGTGGGCACACCGGAGCAGATAGAGCTACTGCTGGCGGCTCTGAAAGACCGGATTGGATGCGAGTAGCTTTGCATATCAAACTTTTCTGAGCACGATGCTGCCTATACTGTAGCCAGCGCCGAAGGAGCACAGGACCCCTCGGTCACCGCTAGTCAAGTCGCCCCGGTGTTTGTGGAAAGCGATGATAGAGCCTGCCGAACTGGTATTGGCATATTCGTCAAGGATAATTGGCGCGTCTTCATCACTTGCCGGGCGTCCCAGTACTCGCCTGGCAATCAGCTGATTCATATTAAGGTTGGCCTGATGCAGCCAGAGACGCCTAAGAGAAGAGGGTGGCAAGTCTCGCGCGGACAACTGGTCGAGTATCTGCTCTGCGACCGCAGGACACACTTCTTTGAACACTTTTCTACCTTCCTGAATAAAAAGTTTGTCAGGCGCGCCGACGCCTGATTCGTCTCCTCGATTCAGAAAGCCAAAATTGTTACGAATATTGTTGGAGAAAACTGTCTGCAATCGACAGTCCTCTATTGCAAAGAGCTCCCTCGCTTTTGCAGTCTCAACACTTTCTACTACCAGTGCGGTGCAGACATCTCCGAAGATGAAATGGGAATCGCGATCGCGAAAGTTGAGGTGGCCACTGCAGATTTCGGGGTTCAGGATCAGCACAGCGCCTGCGCTGCCCGCAAAGACCGCATCACGGGCATTCTGAATGCCGAAGGTCGCGGATGAGCAAGCAACATTCATGTCGAAGCCGAAGCCATTGATGCCGAGAGCGTCCTGAATCTCGACTGCGATGGCAGGGTACGGTCGCTGCATATTGGACGCAGCTACGATAACCGCACCAATATCCTGTGCCCTTTTGCCGGCTTGTTGCATAGCTTCTCGTGCAGCCGCTACAGCAATCTCACACTGGATTGATTGGGCTTTGTTAGGCCTTTCGGGAAGCAGGGGGGCCAGTCGATTCGGGTCCAGGATGCCGCTTTTATTGATCACATAGCGCGACTTGATACCGGATGCTTTTTCGATAAACTCTTCCGAAGAAGGCTGCAAAGCCGTCGTCTTCCCGGCGCTGATTGCCCCGGCATGTTGCACATTGTAATGCGCTACATAGTCGTTGTAGGCGCTGACCAATTCTTCATTGCTGATACTGTCGGGCGGGGTATAAAGGCCGGTGCCGCTAATAACGATTTCTGGCATGTATTCGGTTCCGGTATCGGGAAACCTGTCCCGTCCAAAGAGAGGGATTTAGGCGAATGTTTTGTGACTGTTAACGTTGATTCAGTGGTACAAAGTCGCGCTTGGTATATCCAGTGTACAGTTGTCTGGGACGTCCAATGCGGTAAGTGCCACTGATCATTTCATTCCAGTGCGCTATCCATCCTACGGTACGTCCGACGGCAAAAATCACTGTAAACATGCTGGTTGGGATACCAATGGCTTTAAGGATAATCCCTGAGTAAAAGTCGACGTTGGGATAAAGTTTCTTTTCGATAAAATAGTCGTCAGAAAGCGCGATTTCCTCGAGCCGCTTGGCGATATCGAGCAGAGGGTCATTGTCGATACCCAGTTCTGCCAGTACCTCGTCAGCTGTTTTCTTCATTACACTGGCCCTGGGATCGAAATTTTTATACACCCGGTGACCAAATCCCATAAGGCGGAAGGGATCGTTTTTGTCCTTGGCGCGGGCCACGAACTCATCAATGTTAGACACGTCACCGATTTCCTGCAACATGTCCAGCACTGCTTCGTTTGCACCGCCATGGGAGGGTCCCCATAGCGCGGCGATGCCCGCGGCAATGCAGGCGAAAGGGTTGGCACCAGAAGATCCAGCCAGTCTCACAGTGGATGTAGATGCATTCTGCTCATGGTCGGCGTGCAGCAGGAAAATACGGTCCATGGCTCTTGCTAAAACGGGACTGATATTGCTGGGCTCGCAGGGGTTGCCAAACATCATATGCAAAAAGTTTTCTGCGTAGCCGAGATTGTTGTCGGGGTACATAAAGGGCTGACCGACGGAGTACTTATAGCTCATTGCGGCGATAGTGGGCATTTTCGCGATGAGGCGGAATGCTGCGATCTGTCGATGATGCTCGTCGGAGATCTCCAGTGAATCATGATAGAACGCGGACAGCGCCCCGACTACGCCACAGACGATCGCCATGGGGTGGGCATCACGGCGGAATCCATTGAAGAACGTGCGTAGTTGTTCGTTCACCATCGTGTGTCGGTGGACGGTGCTGACAAAGTTGTCTCTTTGCGCGACAGTGGGTAGCTCCCCGTACAAAAGGAGATAGCACGTTTCCAAATAGTTGGACTGTTCTGCAAGTTGGTCGATTGGGTAGCCCCGATGCAACAAAATGCCCTCAGCGCCATTAATGAAAGTAATTTGGGACTCGCAGGCGGCGGTGGAGACGAAGCCCGGGTCGTAGGTGAAAAGACCTTTGCTTGTCAGGCCGCCGACATCCACGACGTCAGGACCAAGACTGCCGGAGTAAACCGGGAGGACGATGGGCTCGTCGATTCCATCGACCTTTAGGGTGGCTTTTTGGTCGCTCATGCAGGGCCCCGACAAGTGGTTATTCGCGGGGGAACACTATAGAGTCTCGGAATATTTTGTCAATTGAACCACCTGCCCTGGAAACGGGTAAAGCAGCCCAATTTGGTGCATGCAAACGGGGGCTCGTCGACATTTTGGTTGATTGTATTTGTCGGCATAAATGCCTATAATCCCGCGCTCTTTTCAAGGTTTGTCAGGGTAGCGTGCGTCGTCGCCGATGACATTCCTGAAACCCGGTGAGGCACCCTCTGGGGAGCTCTGTAAACGGTACTCTATTGTGAAAGATAAGCGCCCTGTAAACCTGGACATCGTGGGTTCCATGCATCTGCCTGTGACTGCCTGGATCTCGATTACCCACCGGATCACAGGCGTGATCCTATTTGCTGCTGTGGCCGTGTTGTTGTGGGCACTGGATACCAGCCTGGCTGGTCCGGAGAGCTTCGATACGCTCCGCGAGACCCTGGGCAGCCCGGTGTTCAAGTTGGTTATGTGGGCGGTGTTGGCTGTCCTTATTTATCATGGTATTGCCGGTGTGAAGCACCTGATCATGGACTTCGGAATCGGTGAGTCCATGGAGGGTGGCGTCTTGGGTGCGCGAATTGTGATCGCGCTTTCCTTGCTGTGCAGTGTTGTTGCGGGGGTCTGGCTATGGTAACGGCTATCACTAGTATGGGACGCTCAGGGCTGCACGATTGGCTGATGCAGCGGGTAAGCGCTGTCATCATATTGGCTTACGTATTGTATGTTGGAGGTGTTGTTGCCAGTGGCGTTGACTACGCAAGCTGGAAAGCGCTTTACTCCCAGACGTGGATGCGTATTTTCAGTTTGTTGGCTCTGCTGTCATTTGGCGCTCATGCTTGGGTGGGGCTGTGGTCAGTGTTCACCGATTATCTGACGGAACGCATGTTAGGGGCCGTGGGTGATAAGTTGCGCTTCCTGGCTCAGGCACTGAGCGCAGTGATTATGTTCACTTATATTGTCTGGGGTATCCAGATTCTGTGGGGTTTGTAGTCATGGCTGCGCTGCGTACTATGTCTTTTGATGGCGTCATTGTTGGTGGGGGTGGGTCGGGTATGCGCGCCGCACTGCAAATGGCCCAGTCCGGCTTCCATACGGCGGTCATTTCGAAGGTGTTCCCCACACGTTCCCATACGGTTTCCGCTCAGGGCGGTATTACATGTGCCATTGCTTCCGCAGACCCAAATGACGACTGGCGCTGGCA
The DNA here is from genome assembly GCA_013214285.1 of Halioglobus sp. Lineage (GTDB taxonomy): Bacteria > Pseudomonadota > Gammaproteobacteria > Pseudomonadales > Halieaceae > Marimicrobium. The sequence continues at coordinate 7,952 of JABSPW010000100.1, forward strand.
TATGTACGATACCGTAAAAGGCTCTGACTATATCGGAGACCAGGACGCGATAGAATATATGTGCAGCGTCGGCCCAGAAGCGGTTTTTGAACTGGAACATATGGGGTTGCCGTTTTCCCGGACGGAGGAGGGCAGGATCTACCAGCGTCCTTTCGGTGGACAGTCGAAGAACTTCGGCGAGGGAGGGCAGGCGGCTCGAACCTGTGCCGCCGCAGACCGCACCGGGCACGCATTGTTGCATACCCTCTACCAGACTAATCTGAAGAACAAGACAGAATTTTTAAATGAGTGGTATGCCGTTGACTTGGTCAAGAACGCCAGTGGTGACGTCGTCGGCGTGATAGCCATCTGCATGGAAAGCGGCGAAACCGTTTTTGTAAAATCCAAAGCGACAGTGCTCGCCACTGGCGGTGCCGGTCGAATCTACGCGTCGACCACCAATGCACATATTAATACAGGCGACGGTATTGGTATGGCACTGCGCGCCGGGTTCCCTGTGCAGGATATAGAAATGTGGCAGTTCCATCCCACCGGCATTGCGGGGGCGGGCGTGCTGGTGACCGAGGGCTGTCGTGGTGAGGGCGGCTACCTCATTAACAAGGATGGTGAACGCTTCATGGAGCGCTACGCGCCAAATGCAAAAGATCTAGCAGGCCGTGATGTGGTTGCCCGGGCAATGGTGCTGGAGATTATAGAGGGCCGTGGCTGCGGCCCTGAGGGCGACCACGTTTTTCTAAAACTGGATCACCTTGGTGAAGAGGTGCTAGAGAGTCGCCTTCCGGGCATTTGTGAATTGTCACGTACGTTTGCGCATGCAGATCCGGTTAAAGAACCCATTCCTGTTGTTCCGACCTGTCATTATATGATGGGCGGCATCCCCACCAATGTGCACGGTCAGGCCCTGACGCTGGGAGAAGACGGTGAGGACCGGGTTATTCCTGGTCTCTATGCTTGTGGTGAAGTCGCCTGTGTTTCTGTGCACGGCGCTAATCGCTTGGGGGGGAACTCCCTATTAGACCTTGTGGTATTCGGGCGCGCCTCTGGGCTATTTATTGAGAAAGCGTTACGCGAGGGCATCGAAATGGACGCGGCCTCAGACAGTGATATCGAACAGGCAACGTCGCGTTTGAATCATTTGAACGCGTCTAAGGGTGATGAGAATGCAGCGGCATTACGCAAGGAACTGCAACATATCATGCAGCATTACTTCGGTGTGTTCCGCAATGGTCCTTTCATGCAGGAAGGTGTCAGTAAGCTTGAAGAACTTCGTGGCCGTATAGAAAATGTCCAACTTGCAGATAAAAGCCATGCTTTCAATACCGCTCGTATTGAGGCGTTGGAGCTTCAAAATTTGTTCGAGGTGGCAGAAGCGACCGCAATCTCGGCGGAACAAAGGAACGAAAGTCGCGGGGCTCACGCGCGTGATGACTTTCAGGAGCGGGATGACGACAACTGGTTATGTCATTCCGTGTATTTTCCGTCGAACAAACAGGTTGGCAAACGAGCTGTAAATTTCGAGCCTAAAACGGTCGACACCTTCCAGCCGAAGATACGTACTTATTGAGGCACGCGAGAGATGTTACAAGTCAGTATTTATCGCTATAACCCAGAGTCAGATGCCGAGCCATACATGCAGGATGTGCAGGTTGATACGGGGGGCAAGGATCTGATGGTCCTCGACGTAATGGAGATGATCAAAGCGCAGGATACCTCCTTTGTCTACCGTCGTTCCTGTCGCGAAGGTGTTTGCGGTTCGGATGGCGTCAACATTAATGGCCTGAATGGCCTCGCCTGTATCACGCCACTCTCCGATAGAGTTCGAGACAACAAGTTGGTGCTGCGGCCATTGCCGGGGTTGCCTGTGATTCGCGACTTGGTGGTTGATATGAGTATGTTTTATGCGCAGTACGAGAAGGTCCAGCCGTATCTGCAGAACGACACGCCCGCGCCCGCTATAGAGCGCTTGCAGTCACCCGAGGAGCGCGAGAAACTGGACGGACTATACGAATGCATACTCTGCGCATGTTGCTCTACCTCCTGTCCATCTTTCTGGTGGAATCCGGATCGCTTTATCGGTCCAGCGGGGCTGTTACAGGCGTATCGATTTCTCGCCGATTCCAGAGATACCGCGACAGAAGAGCGGCTCGCCAAACTTGATGATCCCTTCAGTGTTTTCCGTTGTCATGGCATTCAGGCGTGCGTCAACGTATGTCCCAAAGGACTCAACCCGACGCGTGCGATTGGACACATTCGCAACATGCTGTTAACACGTGCGACCTGACTTTAAATAAGCTTTAAAATCCATTGATTGGCAGAAATTAGTTTCGGTTCGCAGCCGGTCTTACTGAACTCATCGAGAAAGCCCCCGGAGGGGTGCTGATGCAAAACAACTCCATGGCGTCACTGTGGCGTACCTCCCATATCGCGGGTGGTAACGCGACCTATGTGGAGAATCTTTACGAGGCCTATCTGAAAAATCCCAACGGCGTCCCCGAGCAGTGGCGGGACTATTTCGATAAGCTCCCCATGGTCGCTTCTGCGGTTGTGCAGATAGAAGATGTGCCCCATTCGGTGATTCGCGAGCGGTTCGCGCAGATCAGTAAAATGCGTGTACGCACCGAGGCCACAGTAGAGCACGATTCTCAGGCGACGGAATACGAGCGCAAGCAGGTGGCAGTCCTTGCGTTGATTTCTGCCTATCGTCAGCGAGGCCACCAGAAAGCCCATCTCGACCCGTTGCGCCTGGCTGAGCGGGAACACGTACCGGATCTTGAGCTGGGGTTCCATGAATTGTCGTCCGCTGATTTCGATACCGTCTTTCAGACAGGTAGTTTGCACATCGGCAAAGCCGATGCGCCGCTTGGGGAGATATACGCCGCGCTCGAGCAGACCTACTGCCATACGATCGGCGCTGAGTTCATGCACATCACAGACACTACCGAGCGTCATTGGGTCATGCAGCGCATGGAGTCTGTGCGCTCCGCGCCCGACTATGGTGATGATATCCGTGTTGATTTGTTGTCTCAGCTCATTCACGCGGAGGGACTGGAGAAATCCCTAGGATCCAAATATCCCGGCACCAAGCGCTTTGGCCTGGAGGGTGGCGAGAGTCTTATCCCCATGTTGGGGGAGATGGTGCAGCGGGCAGGAGCGTACCAGGCACAGGAAATCGTGATCGGGATGGCCCACCGTGGTCGGCTCAATGTGCTCATTAATATACTGGGTAAGAATCCCTCGGAGTTATTTGCCGAGTTCGAGGGCAAAGCGCAATATGAGAGCTCTGGAGATGTGAAATACCATCAGGGCTTCTCTTCCAATGTAATGACGCCAGGGGGCGAAGTGCACCTAGCGTTGGCTTTTAATCCTTCCCATCTCGAGATTGTTTCACCGGTCGTGGAGGGTTCCGTTCGTGCTCGTCAGGAGCGGCGTAATGACGCTGTCGGCAAGCTCGTGGTGCCCATAGTCGTGCACGGCGATGCGGCGTTTGCTGGGCAGGGCGTTGTCATGGAGACATTCCAGATGTCGCAGACCCGCGGCTTCAGCACCGGCGGAACTATTCACATCGTGCTCAATAATCAGGTTGGTTTCACCACGAGTAGGCGAGACGATGCGCGTTCTACAGAGTATTGCACGGATGTCGCAAAGATGGTGCAGGCCCCTATTTTCCACGTTAACGCGGATGATCCTGAGGCGGTGCTTTTTGTGACTCAGGCTGCAGTAGACTATCGCACAGAATTTAGAAAAGATGTTGTCATCGATCTGGTATGCTATCGCCGACGCGGCCACAACGAGGCCGATGAGCCTTCCGTAACACAACCCTTGATGTATCAGGCGATACGCGATCATCGTACGACTCGTGAGATCTATACCGAAAAATTGATTGACCGCGGCGTGATTACAGAAGACCGTGTGCAGGATCTGGTTGAGCGCTATCGGGATGCACTTGATCGTGACGCGTCGTTGGTATCTGAGCTTGTTACCGAACCCAACAAGGCTTTGTTTGTTGACTGGACGCCTTACCTAGGGCACGACTGGACACAGACCTGTGATACACGTGTAGATATTCAGTCTCTGCAGGCGTTGGCGCAGAAGATTAATGCAGCACCAGAGAGTTTTCCGCTACAGCGGCAAGTGGCAAAAATTTTAGAAGACAGGCGTAAAATGGCGGCAGGCGCCATGCCCGTCAACTGGGGCTGTGCCGAGAATTTGGCTTACGCTTCGTTATTGGTGGAGGGACACCCGGTGCGGTTTACTGGACAGGATGTCGGAAGAGGTACATTTTCACACCGCCATGCCGTACTGCATAACCAGAATGACGGCAGAGCCTATATTCCCTTGCAGCACTTGGGAGAGGGGCAGGCGCCATTTGGAATCTACGATTCGCTATTGTCGGAGGAAGCCGTTCTGGCCTTCGAATACGGTTACGCCACGACCATGCCGCGTGGACTGGTGATATGGGAGGCTCAATTCGGCGATTTTGCGAACGGTGCACAGGTGGTTGTTGACCAATTTATTACCAGTGGTGAGCACAAATGGTCCCGCTTATGTGGCTTGACGATGTTGCTGCCGCATGGCTATGAGGGACAGGGGCCAGAGCATTCCTCTGCGCGGCTCGAGCGTTTCATGCAATTGTGCGCGGAGCACAATATCCAGGTTTGCGCGCCTACGACCCCCGCACAGGTCTATCACATGCTGCGGCGGCAAGCTATTCGCCGTCTGCGCAAACCACTAGTGGTGATGTCTCCGAAGAGTCTGCTGCGTCACAAGGAGGCGATCTCTTCTATAGAGGATCTTGCTGAGGGTGAGTTTCACAATGTCCTTGATGAAACAGATGATCTGGATAAGGACGCCGTGCAGCGCATTATTCTCTGCAGTGGTAAGGTATTTTACGACCTTCGCGCAGCCCGGCGGGACCGCGATATTAAAAACATTGCGATACTGCGGCTGGAGCAGCTCTATCCCTTCCCCGAGGCGGAACTGCTTGAGGTGTTGAGAAGCTCCTATCCAAATATTGTTGACGCAGTGTGGTGTCAAGAGGAGCCGATGAATCAGGGAGCCTGGTATGCTAGCCAGCATCATATTCGCCGTGTGATACAGCGGCACAGGGTGGATGTGTATTTGCGCTACGTTGGTCGTGACTCATCTGCCGCGCCTGCAGCAGGTTATATGGCACTGCACCTAGAACAGATGCAGAAATTCATCGATGAGGCCTTGGGCGAAATGCCTTGGGGCTACTAGCGGCAATCCGGTCGTTTAAGGAAGCGATATGTCAGTCGAGATTAAGGCGCCAGTATTTCCAGAATCGGTTGCAGATGGAGAAGTGGCCGCTTGGCACAAAGTGGAGGGCGACCCTGACGCACG
>JABSPW010000101.1 GCA_013214285.1 Halioglobus sp.
CAGTGCAAACGCAATGATATGATCGCCGGGCGGGGCGCCGCCACTCCAGTGGCCGCCTGCCGCAATCACCACAAACTGCCGGCCGCCCGGCCGAAGCTGGTAGGTCATGGGCAGTGCATTGGCGGCGGTAGGCAGGTCGCCGCGCCACAGCTCCTCGCCGGTCTGGCTATCAAATGCGCGCAATACATGTTCATTGGAAACGCCGGAAAATACCAGTCCGGTGGCTGTGAGCATGGGTGCGCCGAAACCGGGCAGGCCCTTGAACCACCAGAAGGGGAAAGGCGCCATATCGCGTGTGGTTCCGAGTGGCACACTCCAGAGGTGGTTCCCGCTGACCAGATCTATCGCGTCCAATGTTCCCCACGGTGGCGGGCTGCAGGGCAGGCCCAGGGGAGATGTTATGAAACCCGTAGTGACACAGTAGGGCGTGCCGACTTGCGGTTGCTGGTTGCCCTCACAGTCGGCTCTCGGGACCAGCTGCGTCGACGCCGCGACCCGGTTGGTAAACACTACCATAACGCCGCTGTCCGGGTGGATCGCTGGCGAGCCCCAGTTGTTGCCCCCGGCGTTGCCGGGATAGTTGATGGTGCCGGCCAAGGACGGCGGCGTGTAAAGGCCCTGATGGTGCATGTTGTCAATGACGGTGGCACATTGATTCCTATCAATGAAGGTCAAACCCCAGGCCATGTCCGCAGTGAAGGGACCCTCGACCAACGGCGGCGGATGGGTCGGGAAAGGCTGGGTCGGGGACAGGTATTCCTCCGGCACGGCACCGTCCTGGGGTACCGGCCGCTCCTCCACCGGCCACAGTGGCACACCCGTTTCCCGGTGCAGTACGAAGGTCAGCCCCATTTTAGTGACTTGCACCAGGGCGGGGATCTGCTCACCGTCGATGTTGAGGTCGACCAGCGTGGGTTGCGCCGGTGTGTCGTAGTCCCAGATGTCGTGGTGCACCATCTGATAATGCCAGGCCACGTCACCGTTGTTACCGTGCAGAGCCACAACAGAACTGGAATAATAATCGAGCCCGTCTCGATGGCCGCCGAAATAGTCGGGGCTGGTGTTTCCGGTGGGCAAAAATACCAGATCGCGCTGTTCGTCTACCGAGATGATGGACCAGACATTGGTCGTACCACTGCGCCAGGTGCCATCTGCGTTGCGCTTTGGAGTACCGGGTGGTACTGGGTTGAATACCCACTCCAATACGCCACTGCGTACATTGTAGGCGCGCACAATACCGCTCGGCGAATCGGTTCGCTGATTGTCAAGGACCATGGAGCCTGTGATCAGTTTGTCGCCCAGTATGGCGGGCGGTGATGTGATGCCATACTCGGCGGGTGCATGCGCCGACAGCCCCTGGCTCGTATCGATTTGACCCGCGTCACCGAAGTCGGTGCAGGGCTCGCCGCTGTTCGCATCCAGTGCGATGAGTCGGGCATCGAAAGTGCCAAACACAATGCGGTGCTCGCAGAAGCCCTCACCCCCAGACCGCCAGCTGCTGACTCCACGGCAGTTGGGGAGTATCGGTACATTATTCATCTCGACGCCCGGATCGTAAGACCAGATTTGTTTGCCGGTTTCCGCGTTAAGAGCGATCACTCGATTGAGGGGTGTGCAGTAGTAGAGACGTTCATCCACCAGAATAGGCGTGACCTGCATGGAACTTTGCGAGAGGAAACCGTAGGGCTCTGCATCTCGCTGTGTGTCGCGATAATCACCGGAGCGATGATGCCAGGCGACTTCAAGTTTGCTGACATTGGTGGGTGAAATTTGGTTGGCTTGAGAGAAGTGTCCGCCGCCCGGCGCGCCACCGTAAGTCGGCCAGCCGGCGGCGATACCGGGAGGCGGCGACTCGAGGGTTTTGGACTGGCAGGCGCTCAGGCTGGCCATCAACAGCGGAATCAGAATCCACCGGCTGTAACATCGGATCGGCATCGGCACAGTTTAGTCGACTGGTGACGACAGGAAGTCAAAAAACCCTTGATCGTAAGCCTGCTCAGGGTTTTCACGCACTGCCCGATCCAGCCGCTTGGCATCGTCCCCAACCAGGATACGCCATTGTGCTTTACCGATTCCGTCGAGAATAATCTCTGCAGCCTGGTCTGCGCTAGTGGGTGCCTTATCACGGAAGTCTTCGCCGGTCTTGCGCACCACCGCTTTTACCATGTCGTCAGTCAGCGTCTTGGCGGCGGGGTCGTCGCCTGTCCAGCGCCGGCGCAGGTGATCAATCGTCTCGGCATCCATGTCATCGCATTCTCCCAGCCACGCGGCTTGGCTGTTGCGGGCAATGGAAGTACCGATATGTCCGGGCATGACGACAGACGCCTTGATATGGGGAGCGTGTTTGCGCAGGTCGACAGTGAGTGCTTCAGTAAACCCCTTGACCGCAAATTTGGCTGCACTATAGGCGGTGTGTTCGGTGCCGCTACCCAGGCAGGCCCAGAACCCGTTGACACTGCTGATGTTGATGATGTGCGCCTGCTCGCTGGCAAGCAGCATGGGCATGAAGACACGGCAGCCCAGATAGACGCCACTCCAGCATATAGCAAAAACGCGGTCCCATTGCTCGCGATCGTCAAGCAGGAAACTCTGCCCCCCGGAGATGCCCGCATTATTGAACAACAGGTTGATGTGGCTGCTATCGTGTTGCAAGGCGGCGGCCCGCTGGAAGGCGATCAGGTCGTCTTCATTTGCGACGTCGCAGCGGTGTGTTGTGATTCTGACCCCAGCGTCGATGGCCTTCTGACAGCAGCGCAGAGTCTCCTGCATGTCCGCCTCGTTGAGGTCACATAGCGCTACGTGACAACCCCGCAGGGCAAGTTGCTGCACCAGGGCGCGACCGATGCCGCTGCCGCCGCCGGTGACGATGGCGATCTTGTTTGCAAAGGTTTTCATGTGATCAATGTACCGCGCTGTGCAACATAGGACAAATCTGCCGTTTTGACTGCTGCGGGTGAATGTGATCGACTGTGGTAGCTAACAGGTGAGCGAGCCAGCACTGGCCCACCCGGCGAATGTCGGCTCTCCCCGGATAAGACAGACAATGCGCAAGATAAGCAGCCTGGAAAAATGGTCTTACGCCGTCGGCAATGTGCCCTTTGCAATCAAGGACGCCGCCTTCGTCAATTTCGTCGTGTTTTACTATACCCAGGTGCAGGGTTTGAGTGGCTCCCTGACGGGGTTGGCTATGTTCATTGCGCTCACCTGGGATGCTGTCTCTGATCCTGTCGTCGGCAGCTGGTCTGACACGTTGCGCACGCGCTGGGGCAGGCGGCACCCGCTGTTGGTTGTCGGCGCCCCGCCGTCGGCGGTGCTGCTGTTTGCGCTGTTTTATCCACCGCAGGAGCTCGGCCAGGCGGGCATTTTCATCTGGCTGCTAGGTATTTCAATCCTGCTACGGACGTTCCTGACGATCTATTTCGTACCTTATCAGGCGATGGGGGCGGAGCTGTCGACGGATTACGACGAACGAACGGTGATTGCCAAGTCGCGGGTGAGCATCGCCTGGCTAGCCGGTATGGCCATGCCCGCTATCGGGTTCACATTTTTTTTCCAGACCCAAGGTGACGTCGATGGTCGCCTCATACAGGAAAACTACGTTAATTATGGCGTTCTGTCGGCGGTGCTTGCAGCGGTGTCAGCAACGCTCTGTGTGTGGGGCACACGCACAGTGATTCCGCGGCTTCCTCAGGCGAGTGATGAGCAACCGGCCTTCAGCTTTAGGCAACCTCTTGCCGATCTCAGGGTTGCGTTCAGTAACCGTAGGTTCCTATTGCTGACAGGCGCGGGTTTGATGTTCGGGATTGCTGCGGGGGTCTACACCACCAAGTCGCTTTACCTGGGCACGTATTTTTGGGAGCTGAGCAGTGGACAGCTGGCGGGCTTGGTTATACCGACTTTCCTAGCCACTGTCCTGGCCTTCGTTGTGCTCGGAAGAGTGGGTCAGCGCGTGGACAAACCGCGAATGCTTGTGACAGCTTGCGTGATGCTCGCTGTGAATGTCTGCGGCTTATTGGGAGCACGCTTGCTCGGCCTGTTGCCCCCCAATGGCGATCCGTCGATTTATTTGTGGGTGCTGGCCGGTACGGGCATCGGCGTTTTTGCCATTGTCACCTTGCATGTGGTTTCCGCATCTTTGATTGCGGACTTACTGGATGAGCAAGAGCTTGCCACCGGCCTCAGACAGGAGGGTGTGTTCTTTGCGGCAGGCGCCTTCGTTATGAAAGCGACAACCGGTTTGGGAGCCATGTTGGCTGGGATCGTGATTGATGTCATCGGGCTTTCCCCTGGACTGCAGCCTGGAGATGTGGAGCCAGAGGTGCTGTCGCAGCTGGGTTGGTTTACTATCGCCTTGACCGGGGGAATGTCCTTGGCTGCGGCGGAATTCTACCGTCGCGTGCGCATGACGCGAGCTGACCTCGCAGAAATCAAGCAGCAATTAGCGCAGCGAGCAGCGACCTAGAACGGTGCGGGTCCGGGAAAACGTTCCCGCAATTTGGGCTTTAACAGCTTGCCAGAGGGGTTACGTGGCAGCGAGTCGACCAGTTCGTAAAGCTGCGGTACCTTGTAGCCCGCCAGATGCTGCTGGCAGTAGTGCTTCAGGGAATCGACCGTGGGTGAGCTCCCGGGTGCGGGTACTATGAGGGCGAGAGGCGTTTCGCCCCACTTTTCTGACGCGAGCCCAATGACCGCTGCCTCTTGGACCTCCAGACAGCCCGCGAGTACATTTTCTAACTCTGCCGGATAGATATTTTCGCCTCCTGAAATGATCATGTCCTTCTTGCGATCGCACACTGTGATGAAGCCGTCCGCGTCCCAGGTGCAGATATCGCCGGTGTGCAGCCAGCCGTCTTGCAGCGTGTGGGCGGTCGCCTCGGGATTGTTCCAGTAGCCTTTCATCAAATGCCTGCCTCCGATCAAGAGTTCGCCCGCTGACTCAGAGCCCATAGCAATGGTGTCACCTTCGTTGTTAATGATCTTGATTTCCGTGTGCATCTGCGGCCGTCCGGCTGAGCCCACTCTTGCCTCCGCGTCCTCAGGCAATAACAGCGTACCCGGGCCACAGGATTCCGTGAGACCGTAAGCCTGGCAGATGCGGATATTGCGTGCCTCGTATTCGCGTAGCAGAGAAACCGGTACGGGCGCCGCACCGGTGGCGATCCAGCGCACGGAAGACATGTCGCACTGAGTCATTTCCGGCACCGCTAGCATAAACTGCAGCAGCGCAGGTACAGCCATGAAAATCGTTACTCGCTCCTTTTCAATGCAGTGGAACATGGTGGAGATATCCAGCTCGCGCATGATGATGCCCGTGCCACCACGATGCACCAGCAGTGACGCGGGACTCATGGTGCCAACGTGAAACATGGGCATCGCCAGCAGCCAGCGGTCGCCATCCCGCATATCCGAGGTGGACATGCTAGTCAGTTGCGACCAAAGCATACCGTCGTGACTGTGCACTGCACCCTTGGGGCGCCCTGTGGTACCCGAGGTGTACATGATGAAGAGGTTGTCGTCGTCCCAGGCGCCTATGGGCGGTTCTGCGTTACTGGCGGCCGACATACATTGTTCATAATCGTTGGCCCAGTCGGGCGCACCTGCGTCGCCGTTTTCACGCCGCAACCACAACTGCAGCCCAAGTGGCTGCTGATTGGCACCTGCCAGGGCGTGCACGGTATCGTCGAAGTCCGAATCATAAATGAGCGCCTTGCCGCCGCAGTCGCCGAGTATGTAAGCAAGCTCCGCTGCTACCAGACGCCAATTGAGAGGCACAAAGATGGCCCCGATCTTGGCGGCGGCAAAATAGGTTTCAATAAATTCCACGCCATTTTTCAGTAGCGTTGCCACTCGATCTCCCGGCTTGATGCCCGCGTCCAGCAGGCCATTGGCGACGCGGTTGGTGCGCGCGTTCAGCGCGGCGAAACTGAAGCGTCGGTCCCGCTCAAACTCGACCAGTGCTTCACGGTCGGGGCAAATCTCGGCGCGCTTCTTCAGGATGAGTCCGATATTGGTTTTCATGGTAAATACTGCGATTAGACGGGTTACGGAGGGCGGCTATGTTAACAGAGGTGGCGCATGCGCGCGCGGATTACTGCGGGTTGAAGCATGCGGGTAGTAGAAGGATAGCGCGTTAATCGATGCGGATGCCTCTGGCTTACAGGTGGATGTCGACGGCGCGGGCAGCCGCGTTGGCGGTATCTCGTGCTGACTCGATCGAATCGCCCAGGGCCAGTGCGACGCCCATACGACGCGATCCGGATACCTCGGGCTTGCCGAATAACCGCAGTTGCGTGTCGGGTTGCGCTAGCGCGGCATCCAGATTATCAAATCGCACGGTATTGCTTTCCCCTTTGACCAGAATAACGCTGGAGGCGGCGGGGCCACGCTGGCGGATAGTGGGAATGGGCAGATCGAGAATGGCGCGGGCATGCAGTGCAAACTCCGACAGATCCTGGGATACCAAGGTGACCAGCCCTGTATCGTGCGGGCGCGGCGACACTTCGCTGAAAATCACCGCGTCGCCCCGGATAAAAAGTTCTACTCCGAACAGACCTCTACCCCCCAGCGCGCAGGTGACCTTTTCAGCCATTGCCTGGGCGGCCGCAAGGGCGGCGTCCGTCATTGGCTGAGGTTGCCAGGATTCCTGATAGTCGCCTCCTTCCTGCCGATGCCCGATCGGTGCACAGAAGGCCGTGCCGCCGCGGTGGCGGATCGTCAGCAGCGTGATTTCGAAATCGAAGTCCACGAAACCCTCTACGATGACCTTGCCCTTGCCCGCACGGCCGCCCTCCTGCGCATATGCCCAGGCAGCTTCGATGTCTCCGGCGGAGCTAACCAGAGATTGGCCTTTGCCAGAGGAGCTCATAATCGGCTTGATGAGGCAGGGCAGCCCCACCGCGTCGATGGCTGCGAGGTACTCGGCTTTGGTTGCAGCGAACACATAAGGGCTGGTCGCGAGCCCGAGTTGTTCGGCGGCGAGGCGGCGTATGCCCTCGCGGTTCATTGTCAGTTGCGCCGCCCGTGCCGTCGGAATCACGGTAACGCCCTCGGTTTCGAGTTGCGCCAGGGTATCCGTGGCGATGGCCTCGATTTCGGGCACCACAAGATCCGGCTGTTCAGATGCGATGACCGCGCGCAGGGCATCGCCGTCCAGCATGTTGACGACATGGGCGCGGTGAGCGACCTGCATGGCCGGTGCATTGGCATAGCGGTCCAACGCGACCACTTCGACTCCAAGTCGCTGTAGTTCGATTACAACTTCTTTGCCAAGCTCGCCCGCGCCGCATAGCAAGACTTTGCGGGCACTGTTGCTGAGTGGCGTTCCTATGCTTACACTCACTGGGGGGGTCCTCGTGTAGACAATACTGAGGCGCGTAATGCCTCGACTGGGTTTCATGCCTCGAGCGTAGAAGCCTAATGTGCAGCGCGTAATCTTGCAATAATACCGACTTGATCACATCCTGAGGCTCACGGTCGATGGTAGACTGTCATCCTCTGCGGAAAGCGATTTCACAATAAGAAACCGCAGGTGCAGCTGGACATTCAATAACGCTTGGGGATTAACCCATGAAAACACGATGCAGGGTGCTGTTGGCTTCGGTTGTCTGTGTATGCGCAGCGCTACCCGGTTTGGTCAACGCGCAGGGCTTCGCTGGTCGCTATCCGACATTGGGCGATGCGGCCTTTATCCCGTACTACACTGTAGAAGGTGATTGGGTGACTGGCGTCCACATCATTAACGAGAGCGATGAGACACAAGTCATCAAGGTGCGTATGCGTCGCGCTGCAGATTCGGTAGACGTTCTTGATTTCAACCTGATTTTGTCGCCCGAGGATGTCTGGACAGGGACGATCACCGGTGACGAGGCAGAAATGCGCTTTATTACGGAGGATAATTCCTGTACTGCACCCAAACTACTCGATAATGGAGACGGTAAAACGTATGCGCCGATTGCTGGCGACCGAATCCTTGGTGCTCAAGAGGGTTATATCGAAGTTATCGGTATGGGTCGGGCAGATCAAGCGCAACCGATTTCTCAGTGGGCCGTGCATGCCAACGGCGTGCCTGTGGACTGTGATTTGGTGCGCGACAACTTCTTTGTGGATGCTGTCATCGCCAACGATTTGACAGTAATTGACACCCCGACAGGGCTTGCAGCGACAAATTATGCGGATACTGGTGAGCATTTGAAGGTATCCTATTTCATTCGTGATAGTGCCTCGGGGATCGAGTTTGGCAATAACGCCGTGCATTTGATTCTGTTCAGTGTCGAAGCAATGATGAGTCACCAGCAGTACGGACTGGAGAATTTTGCCAACGAGCCGGTCAACGCGCTATTTGGCTGGGACTTTCCCGATGTCCGCGGGGGCTCTTCACTCAATGCAGTGCGCGATTCATTTGTGTTGGTGCGTTTCCAGCTGGGTGCCCTTGAAGTCGTGAACGACTGGTCTTATAACCCGGCAACGGGTGCGGCGACGGACTGGCTGGTAACATTCCCTGGGCAATATGCGATGGTGGATTATTACCTGCAGACCTTCGGTCCATCGGATGCTGTTTCGGACTACCGTGAGATTCCTGCCGCCGCTGCGTTCAGTATTTGGGATCGCGAAGAGGGTACCGGTGTGCCTGGTGGGTTGAACTTTTCCCCGTCGCCGGCACCCGATACCACTACACTCGATTATGAAGTAAACGTTATCGAGTGGGGTGGCTTGTCTGTTTTCGACAGTGACTTTGTGACCGCGGTGGACCCTCGGGAGAACCAGATCGTCAGCCCGTTCGGTTGGGCTGCGCTTGCGGTCGAGGCGCGCGCTGGTCCGCAGGACGGCGTGCTGGGCCCCGGTGTCAATGGTTGGTGTGACGTCGCTGCCGGCCCCGATAATGCCGGTGGTAGCGTGCCTTCTGCAGACGGCGCCTGTGATATGTATTTGGTCAGCGACGCAGTGCCTATGTCGGGCTTTGCGGCGTGGGAGAGAACCTTTGCTGAGGACGTTGACAGGAACTACGGCCGCATTGTGGAACACGGCTTCAGAGCGGATTTTGCGCCCCCCCCGCCGTAGACCTTGGTTTTGGTGGGCGCGCGACCCCTGTCTGGCGGTGGGGTGAGTATGGCGCATGATGTCGAGGTGGACGCGAGCGGACTGGCCTGCCCTATGCCCCTGTTGCAGGCCAAACGGGCGCTGAACACGATGCATGCCGGGCAGCGTCTACGGGTGCTCGCCACTGATCGGGGCTCCGTCCGGGATTTTCAGGTATTCGCCGAGCAGTCGGGGCACAGTCTTCTTGAGAGTGCCGAGTTCAATGGTATCTACTACTACCTGCTGGAAAAACGTTAAGCAGTCGTCGCTTCCGTTTGTTTCTCAAAGCCGTCAGAATGGTTCCAAAACGCTCATAACATCACGGATGTTGTATGCTGGATATCTTCAGGAAGTGGTATAAGCGCTACCTGTCCGAAGAAGAGTCGGTGCTTCTGCTGGTGCTGCTGACGGTCTCAGTCATGCTGCTGATGACCATCGGCGATATTCTCGCGCCCGTGCTGGCTGCCATTGTGCTCGCTTACCTCGCGCAGGGGTTGGCCAGTCTGTTGCAACGGTATGGGGTGCCCCAGTGGTTGGGTGTCGCGGTGTCTTACCTGGTATTTATCGGTTTTTTCTTCAGCTTCGTTTTCGCGCTGTTACCGCTTGCCTGGCGTCAGATGCTGAGTCTCGCCAGCGAGTTGCCCTCGATGATGCAGCGTGGGCAGGAGCTCCTGAGCGTGCTGCCACAGCGCTACCCGCAGTTTGTCTCTGACGCCCAGATTGGGGAGTTGCAGTCCTTTGTGCAGGCGGAGCTGGCGGGCCTCGGGCCTTCACTGGTGACAGGATCCCTGGCGTGGATTCCATCGGTCCTGACGGTCATGGTTTACATCATTCTGATTCCACTGCTGGTGTTCTTTTTCCTCAAGGATCGGCAGCCGATATTTGACTGGTTCGGGAGTTTTCTGCCGACCGAGCGGCCGTTTTTGCGACGCATCTGGATGGAGATGGATGAGCAGGTGGCCAATTATGCGCGTGGCAAGGTGCTGGAAATCCTTATCATCGGCTCGGTGACCTACTTTGCCTTTGCCTGGCTGGGCCTGCAATACGCGGCGTTATTGGGCCTATTGGTGGGTCTCTCCGTTATCATCCCCTATATCGGTGCGACCATCGTGACCCTGCCGGTGGCGTTGGTGGCCTACTTCCAATGGGGCCTGACCTCGGATTTTTATTACTTAATTGCGGTCTATCTGGTAATCCAGGTGCTCGACGGCAATGTGTTGGTTCCCCTGTTGTTTTCCGAGGCGGTGAACCTGCACCCGGTTGCCATCATCCTGGCCGTGCTGTTTTTCGGCGGTATCTGGGGCTTGTGGGGTGTTTTTTTCGCCATTCCACTGGCCACGCTGATCAAGGCGATTATCAATGCCTGGCCCCGATCAACGGAAGTGAGTGCAGAGGCTGCTTGAGCCCGTATATCTGATGGAGGGATCGATGATCCGGTTTAATCCCCGGCAGGGACTGCAGTGCCTGCCCTGTGTTCTGCTCTTTATTTTGGTCGCGGCCTGCGCAACGACTCCTGATCCTGACCCACAGCCTGTTCAGAGCCCAAATGATGATTATCGGTATCGCCTACTCACACTGGACAACGCAATGCAGGTACTCCTGATTTCTGATGTTGGCGCACCAAAAGCCGCTGCGGCACTCGACGTATACGTGGGAAGTGCGGACAATCCTCCGGGGCGCGCCGGACTTGCACATTTTCTTGAGCATATGCTGTTCCTGGGCACGGATAAGTATCCCGACGCAGCAGAGTATGAGCGGTTCATTACTGAGCATGGCGGGTCGCATAATGCGTATACCAGTTTCGAGAATACCAACTACTTCTTTGATGTAAACGCTGAAGATCTTCCTGAAGCACTCGATCGCTTCGCCCAATTTTTCATTGCGCCGCGTTTTGATGCTGGCTATGTCGATCGGGAAAAAAATGCCGTACAGGCGGAATACCAGATGGGTCTAAAGAGTGATGAGCGCCGTGGGCTAGATGTGTTGCAGGAGGTTATGAACCCGGAGCACCCCTTCAGCCAGTTTACGGTGGGTTCCCTTGAGACGCTGGCAGACCGTCCCGATGGGGCGGTGCGCGATGATATGATGGCTTTTTATGACCGCCACTACTCGGCCAATGTGATGCGCCTGGTGGTGCTCGGCGCCCAGTCGCTGGATGAATTGGAGAGGCTGGTGCGCCCGTTGTTCAGCCAGGTACCCAACCGACACTACACGCGTGAACAGATCGAGGAGCCCCTGCTGCTGCCCGATCAAATGCCTCTCTATGTTGCATTGCAACCGCTAGCGACACAGCGCCAATTGAGTATTTCCTTCCCAATCCCGGACTACCAAGATCAGTACCGCACCAAGCCCGCGCTGTATCTGGGCAATCTTATTGGGCATGAGGGTGAGGGTAGCCTGCTGTCGCAGCTGAAGGCGGAAGGTCTGGCCGAGGCGCTGTCTGCGGGTTCGGGCCTGGGTTGGGCTGGCGGCGCACTATTCAGTGTCATGGTGTCATTGACAGACAAGGGGTCGCAGCAACCTCAGCGGGTGCTGCAATTGCTCTTTGCCTATGTCGATATGCTGCGAAGGGAAGGCCCCCAGGACTGGCTGTACGCAGAGCAATCGAAGTTGGCCGCGCTCAGCTTTCGTTTTCGTGAGCAGGTCAGCCCCGTCGGTTATGTGAGTGCGTTGGCCAGCGGTATGCAGTATTACGAGCCCGAAGATATCCTGCGTGGCCCTTATATGATGGACCAGTACGACGAGGCGGTACTGGCGGAATTGTTACAGCAGATCCGTCCCGGCAACGCGTTGGTCGTGATCAGCAAACCGTCTGTGACTGGTGACGAGGTATCTCAGTTTTACGAGGTGCCCTTTAGTCGCCAGCCGCTGGATGTTGATGGCTTGGCAACCGAAGTGGATGATGTCGGAGTTGCGGCCATGCAGCTCCCATCGACTAACGAGTTTATTGCCGCCGATGTGTCTCTGGTGGCGTTGCCCGAGGCGATGCCATCGGTGCCGGCGGTTGCACTCGAGACGGATCGGCAGACAATCTGGTACATGCCCGATGATCAGTTCCGCGTGCCGCGGGGGGTGACCTATATCAAGTTCCGCTCTCCGAACGCAGGACAGAGCGCTCAGCAGAGCGCGCGGCTGGCCTTATATACTGCGTTATTGACGGATCACGTCAACGAGTTTGCCTATCCGGCGCGGCTGGCGGGCATGAATTTCAGCTTTGGCAAACATGCGCTGGGTATCACCTTGCGGATGGGGGGTTATACCGACCAGCAGCCTCTCCTGCTGCGTCGCCTGCTTGAGATGATCAAGACGTCGCGCTTCAGCCCCAATCGATTCGAAGATATTCGTAGCGATATGATTCGCAAGCTGCAGAACACCGCGGCGAAGCGGCCCAGCAGCCAGGTGGTGGGTGATCTCAATGAGGCGCTGCAATACAGCGTTTGGGGTGAGCCCGCGCTGATTGCTGCTCTGCAGGCAACGGACCTCGAATCGCTGCAGGATTACATCGCAGTATTCTGGCGTGATGCCACAGCGGAAGCGCTGTTGTTCGGTAACTACCCGCCGGCCGAAGTAGAGCAGCTGGCACAGGCGCTCGATGATGTCCTGTCCAAGGGTGTAGCGCCGACGCTACCCGAGATCAGGATTTTGAAACTGGCGGCGGGCGAGTCACTGCAATACCGCGTCGATGTCTCTCATGACGATACCGTGGTGGCCTGGTATCTTCAGGGCGCCGGTGACGACTGGAAGGACAGGGCAATGGCCGCCCTCACGGCGCAGATCATGTCCTCTGGCTTCTTCCAACAGCTGCGTACTGAACAGCAGTTAGGTTACATAGTGGGCGTGTACAGTTACCCGAAGTGGGAGGTGCCAGGTATCCTGATGCTGGTGCAGTCGCCTGTAGCCGATGCGACTGTGGTCGCTGAGTCCATGCAGGCGTTTATGCAAGGTCTGGTGGCGTCCCTGGATGAGGCGCAGTTCGAGCGCCACAAAGTATCTTTGATAAGCGATATTCTCCGACCGGACAAGAACCTAGCCGAGCGGGCCGAGTTCTACTGGCAGTCGATCGCGCGCAAACAACCTGCGTTCGATGGCAGGGAGACCTTCGCAGCAGCAGTCGACGCGCTCACCTTGCAGAGCGGGACAGAAGCCTTCAACACGGTGTTTATGGACCGGCGTCATGCCCTGCAGGTGGTCGCGC
>JABSPW010000102.1 GCA_013214285.1 Halioglobus sp.
TGAACGCGATGGAGTTTGACATGAACATTGCCACTGCTGCAGCCGAGCCGCGCATCCATCACCAATGGATGCCCGACACCCTGCTCGCCGAGCAGGGGATCAGCCCCGATACGCTGCGACTTCTGAGGGCAATGGGCCAGCCCGTCGAACTGTCCAAGCGCACTACTGGCAGGACAAATTCCATCATGCTGGAAAACAACTGGCTTTACGGCGCATCGGATACACGTCGTCCCGGCGGGTTCGTCGCCGGATACTGAGCAGAACCATGTCAGCGCATCCAGCGGCACTCGCACCCCCAGGCAAGGGGCGCAGTCGCCCGCTACGATTTACTCACTGCCCTGGTATCCATACGAAACTTGGCGGTCTGTCGACTGATCGCTACCAGGCGACCATTACAATCCCAGTATTCCCCGTCCGCTTCCACCACACCCCTACTCAAGTGGCGACAGGCAGTGCGGAACTGTATCGGACCTGGCGCAGGGTGACCCCTCACCTGCACCGTCAACTCCACGGTAGGTACCCAGCCCACCGGCCCGAAGACCGTGAGAACCGGTGGCGGGCTAGCATCCGCAAACATCAGCAGGGCAATCACATCGGGTGCCGAACCATCCCGGTGACGAACCCAGCCCTGGAACTCGCCGCTGCCATTACCCCTGCGCTCACTGAATATTTCCTGACCCGACACCAAGCGCAACTCGGCGCGCTGCCGGAACTCCACGCCCTTATCCCCAGACGGCGGGCAGTCATCCCACGCCGGATACTCAGGTCTCGACGTTGCCGACCAACTCTCACCCTTGAGCCGGTCGAGATCGGTGTAAGCCGCCATGACCTTCACCTTCAACTCGCCCTGCTGAAACATTTTGACTTCAGCAAAACTGGTGCTACGCCCGCCACCTAATACCTCTATACGACAATCAATGGGGCCGAGAGCCGTCGGGGTCAAATAAAAGGCACTGACCGACAATGGGTCTTTGTGTGGCAATGCTTCGCGTAAGGCCTGCCCTGCAACCGCCATCACGTAACCACCATTAGGCACCGCGCCCACCCGCCACCCCTCGACCAGTTCTCCGCGGTAGTGACCCGCCGCCACGCGCGCAACGGCGATATCCTGTGCAAACTGGTTCATCTGACTCCTTTTTTGCGCCACTATGGGATCAAATTGCTGCGACGAGCGTCAAACGCCCATCGGACAAGTATTTTGTCGACACTGCCCGATATTGTATAGTCCTGCTTTACCCTGATTGGTATTGCGGCCGTTCGTTCTATTTTACCGCAGGGGGTTGCATTGAATTTAGTGGCCATATCTGCCAAGTTCGTGGCGCTGCTGACCCTGGCAGCAGCGCTCAGCGCAGCGCGCGCGGACAATCTGGTAGATGCTGCCGATCATGCACAGGACGCCAGCCAAGAAAAGGCATGGCATCGCACCATACTGCAGCTGGAGCACCGTGGCGGCGCCTACTCGAGTGCGCTGTCAGAGTCCCTGTTGGGGCTCGCCCGCCTACTGCAAGAGCAGGGCCGCCACGCAGAGGCGATCAGGGTATTCCGACGCGGTACGCACCTGACCCGTATTAACGAGGGGCTCTATTCGGCGCAACAGATTCCCCTGGTGCAGGGCGAAATCGCCAGCCATTTGGCCCAGGGGAATTTCCCCTTGGCAGACGAGCGGCAGGACTACCTTTATCGGGTACAACTCGAAAGTCTGCAGCGCACAGACCAGCTAGCCGCCGCGCTGATGGCGCAGGCACAATGGCAACTCGAGGCGTTCCAGCGGGGGCTGGACGGTCCGGACAATTACGCCCGCCTGATGCACATGACAGAGCTGTATCGGATGGCCATACAGAATCTCATCGAGCGAGAAGGTGAGTCCTCCCCTAACCTGATCACCCCGCTGCAGGGTATGCTGGGGGCACAATACCTGATCTCTGGTTATGAGATCAGTGAGTCCGTGCAGTTATTTGGAGAAGACGGCCGGCCCAATGAAGCCCTATTGCGCTTCAAAAACTACCGTGCTCGCAGTTACAAACAGGGCAATGCCATCATTGCAGCCATCCAAGAAATCGAGCAAGACCGCCCCAATCCCGATGCCGGCGCAAAGGCGCGGACCCTGGTCATGCTGGGAGACTGGCGCCTGTGGAACGGCAAAATGGACGATGCATGGGAGGCCTACCAGGCCGCCCAAACGGAACTTGCAGACGCGGATGATGCCGAAGCACAAGCACAGGCGCTATTCGGTGAACCCATCGCGCTGCCAGATGTCGCTGGTGTTAACGCGCTGCCGCGCGCGGTGGCGCTGGAGCAGGGCGATATTTTGTTGGCCTTCGGTGTCAGCGAGCGGGGCCGGGTCTATGACCTCGAACGCATGGATGACCGGCAACTGGCGGGTCGGCAAGCCTACCGCCTGATGCGGCAACTGCGCAAGACGCCCTTCCGACCAAGATTTGAGGCAGGTGAACCCGTTGGAACAGAAAAAGTGGTCCGGGCATTTGAGGTGGAATAGCCTGTCCGGCGCGAGGCTCCGTGCAGCGACCTGCGCGCTGGGTTGCTGCCTGCTCCTGTCCGGCTGTCCCAGCGCCAGCAACCCGACCCAGAGCCAGAAACCCCCCACGCCCAGCGGGAGCCCACCACCGATCGGCAGTGCCGGTTCTTCGACGGGGAGTGCCGGTGGCGGCGCCGGCCAGCCTAGCACCGGGTCGGCATCGACCCGCTCAGGGTCCCAGTCGACCGACGCTGGCCAGGGTAGCCAAGATGCCTCCAGCGGCGCAGCGCCGGGAACGGCGGCGAGCAGTAGCGATGCGAGCGCTGGGGACAGCGAACTGAGCACCCCGGGCAGCCAGGGCAGCGGCGGTGATACCGGAAGTATCGCTGCCGACGCGTCCGCGTCGGTGTTCGGCGAAGCGGCCGGTGATGCCAGCCTCCCGGACCTGCGCGACGAACCGAGCCTGGAGGACTCCCCACCGGGCAGCCTCGCAGACCAGCCGGATGTGCCGGGCCCCGGGGCACCCGGGACCTTCGGTACCGACGGGTCTGGCCAGCAGGCCAGTGCACCAGGCCACTCTCCGGGCGGCACGTACGGTCCCGCTGGGTTGCCCAGCGCGACGGACAGCGGGCCCCTCACCCCTGCGGAACAGGTAGCGATTCTCGACGCACAGCTGGAACAGGGTGTCGGAGAATTCGATGCAATCATCCTTGAGACCGAGGCAGAACAACGTGAGATCGCCCGTGAACAGGCGGTGAACCGACCTCCACTCAACAGTCGCCAGGGGGGCGGAGACATGCGGGACAGCCCCTACGGAGAGGGTATGGCGAGCGCCGATGGCTACAGCACCGGCGGCGGGGGCATGGGCGGCGTCGCCCGCGGCGGCAGCATCCCCCAGAACACTGCCAAGTACCCGCCTCCCGCCGATATCCCCCGTGGTGATGATGATGACGTGGTCGCCCGACAACTGCGCGAGGCCGCCATGCGCGAACCCGACCCGGCGGTGCGCGAAAAACTGTGGGACGAATATCGCAAGTACAAGGGGATCGAATAGTGACTGTGCAGCGTCTATTACTGGCCAGCCTGTGCCTCCTGCTGGGTGCCTGCGTCAACCAGTCGATCAAAAGCACGTCCGTGCCGCCACTTGAAACGCCCACCGCCCCGATCGACGAGGCCCTGCTATTGGATGTCGCTGTGGTGGTATTCGACCCGGGCCTCACCGACTATGATGAGGATGAGCAGGTCTTTCCGGAAGTGCGCAAGGCGGAAGCGCGGTTTATGCCACTGCAGCTGGCCGACACCATGCAGGACAGCGGCGCCTGGGGGGCCGTGCGTGTTGTGCCCAACGATACCCAGATCACCGACCTGACCGTGTACGGCACCATCCTGCACTCCGACGGCGAGGAGCTGCAGCTTGCGATCACTGCAACCGACTCGCGAGGGCATGTCTGGCTAAACACTACCTACACCGGGAACGCCAGCCGTTACGCCTACCAGCCCGCCACGCGCAATCCCTACGATCCCTTCCAGGCGGTATACCACACTATTGCGAATGACCTCGCCAGGCGGCTGGCGGCACTGCAGCCGGGCGCACGCAAGAATGTGCGCACCGTCACTGAGCTGCGTTTCGCCCAAGGCTTCTCCCCCGATGCCTTCGACGGCTATTTAGAGCAAACAAAGAGTGGTGCGTACGAAATCAAACGGTTACCTGCCCGGGGTGAGCCGATGCTTCAGCGCGTGAGGGAAATCCGCAAGCGCGACCATTTGTACGTGGACACGCTGCAGGGATATTACACGCACTTCGATGCGCAGATGGCGAGGCCCTACCAGGAGTGGCGGCGCAACAGCTACTACGCCGCGCTCGCAGCCCAGGAGATGAAAAGAGAGAGTACGCGTCGACTGATCGCCGGGGGCGTGGCCGTGCTCGCGGGCCTGGCCGCTGCCACCAGTGGCGATAGCTCGGCGACTCGGGCGGCCGGACAGATTGGCGTGCTCGGCGGTGGCTACCTCCTCAAAAGTGGTCTGGAAAAGCGTAACGAGGCCCAATTCCATGTCGCTGAACTGGAAGAATTGGGCGCTTCGCTCGAAGCAGAGATCACACCACAGGTCATTCAATTGGAGGATCAGACAGTGACCCTGAGCGGCAACGTCGAGGAACAGTACGCCCAATGGCGAGCGGTGCTTGCCGAGATTTACCGCGCAGAGATCGGCAGCCTGACGCTGCCGGCGAATGCGCCCGAGACTGCTGATACACTGTAGCCTAGCCACCGACGTACAAGGCCACCGCAACGGTATGCCCTCTCAAGACGACCCAGTTAAGCCAATTCCTTTTGATGTCGCGAAACCGGCACCCGCCGCGACACTTCAGAGCGACATAGACCGTGTGCCAGGGCAGCGCGCCACCCCGCGCTGGGTGCTGCCCGCCCTGGCGGGGCTGATCATGGTGGCGCTAGCAGTCATTGTCTGGTTACCCGCCAGCCTGGAGCAAACAACTCCCGCGGGTGGGCCCGTCGATTCCGCAACCCGCGAAGCGGCAGACGCGAAACCGGCACAGACGCAAGCACCGGCACCAGTAGCGGACGACGCCTCGCCCTGGCAGGACGCGCAAGCGGCGCGACAGCGCCGGACAGCGCAGGAGACGGCAGCAGCGCTACTGGACCTGCAATACAGTCTTGAGGCGCAAGGGGTCGAACTTTGGGGGACTGACACCTTCACCCACGCCCAGTCCCTCGCGGCAGCGGGGGATGCCCTGTACCGTGAGCGCGACTACAAGGCAGCCGATGAACATTACCGGCAGAGCCTCGCGGCCCTGGAGACGCTGGAGCAGTCAGTGCCCGACGTCCTCGAAGGCCTGGTGCAGCAAGCCCGAAACGCCATCGAAAACGGCCGGACTACCGCAGCGCAATCCGCCCTGGCTGTCGCGGCGATGCTATCTCCGGACAGTAGCGATATCGCCACGCTGCAGGCCAGAGCCGCCAGACTGCCGACATTGTTACCGCTGCTAGAACACGCCGCCGCTGCAGAAGCGGCGGGCGATCTGTCGTCGGCCCAACAGTCCCTCGCGCAGGCCACAGCGCTGGACCCCGAGCACCTGCGCGCACGGCGCGAGCTTGCACGCGTCGCCCTAGCGGTGCGTGAACGGGACTTTACTGCCGCCATGAGCGAGGGCTACGCAGCACTGGATGAAGGGCGCTTCGACAGCGCCCGCAAGTCTTTCCGCCGGGCTGCATCCCTGCAGGAAGGGTCAACGGAAGCCGCCAGCGCACTGCAGGACGTGGCGGCCGCGGAGACGGCCGACCGCCTCGGCTCGCTAGAACAACAGGGCCGCGCCCAAGAACGCCGGGAACAGTGGCAGCAGGCCGTTGCAACCTATGCGCGGGCGCGCAAACTCGACAGCAGTGTATTATTCGCCTCCGACGGTCTCCAGCGCAGTCGTCCCCGGGCACAGCTCGACCGGCAGTTGCAGCAGCTTCTCGATGAACCCCAGCGCTTGTCGGACATCACAGTCGCCAACTCAGCGCAGGAGCTGCTGGCCCAGGCGGCACGGGTGAGACCCAAAGGACCGCGTCTGCAGGAGCAGGTGGCGCAGCTGGCAACCCTGCTGCAACAATACAATTCCCCTGTCACGGTTTCCCTGCGTTCAGACAGCCAGACGGAGGTAACCGTTTATACGGTGGCGCGGCTGGGTCGCTTTGCACAGCGCGAACTAACCCTGCGACCGGGTACTTATACTGCGGTCGGCACGCGGGACGGTTATCGGGATGTGCGACACCAGTTTACCCTTGTCCATGACAGCGCGCCCGCGCCGGTCACTATCATCTGCACAGAGCCGATCTGAACATGGCAGGTAACTCCCCCGACGCAAAGGACATCATCGCACCCAGCGAGTTCATTCCGCTGGACAAGCAAACCGCACCAACCCCGGCGCCGGCGGCCAAGCCGCGGCAACTGGCACTCTACGGCAGTTTCGTGCTGGCGGCACTGCTACTGACCTTCCTGGTCACGGCGCGCTCACTGCACGTCGAGGTCGTCGCCGAGTCACCCGCGGCGGTCTCCGTGTCTGGATTGGCCTTGCCGCTCGGGGAGCACTACCTGCTGCGCGCCGGCGAATACGAGGTGACGGCGACTGCCTTGGGTTATCGCCCGCTGGTCACGACAGTCAGAGTGGGGGACGAGGACCAGCGTGTAGAACTGATATTGCAGCCGCTACCCGGACGACTGACCATCGACACCATACCGCCTGGCGCGCGGGTGACGATCGACGGCGATCCCGCTGGCGAGACGCCCCTGCGCGACCTGCCGGTGCCAGAGGGTGCGCGGCGGTTGCGTGTCGAGGCGCCGCGGCATCTGCCGCTGGTGCAGACTGTCGAGGTCGAGGGCAGGGACATGCAGCAGCAATTGCAGTTGCAGCTGTCACCGGCCTGGGCCGAGGTGACTGTGACCAGCAACCCGGCGGGCGCTGCTGTGCTGGTCGACGGCGAAGCCATCGGCGAAACCCCTTTAGTCGCCGAGATCCTTCAGGGTGAACGCCAACTGATACTGCAGAAAGCCACCTTCGCCGACTGGCAACAGTCGCTGGACATCACCCCCGGTGAAGACCGGAGCCTGGGCCCTATCACCCTGCAACCGGCACTGGGCACCCTCGCACTGTCCAGCGTACCCGCGGGGGCCAACGTCACCCTCGACGGGGAGTTCCAGGGACAGACCCCCTTGACCCTCGAGTTCACCCCCACGGAAGAACACCGGCTCGCGGTTTTCAAGCCAGGATATGCCCGTTACAACGGCACCGTGGAGCTACCCCCGGGAGCCACCGATGAACGCGTCATCAACTTGGTGGCGCGCCTCGGTGAAGTCCGCTTTCGTGTGAAACCCGCAGACGCCATGGTCTCCGTCAACGGGAAACCACAGGGCAAGGGCAACGTCACCTTGTCACTCCCCGCTGTTGCGCACAACATTGCGATCAGCCGAGAAGGTTATGCCACCGCGCGGCGCCGGGTCACGCCCCGGCCAGGATTGGCGCAACTGGTGGAGGTCTCATTGCAAACTCAAGAGGAGGCCAGCGTGGCGCGCATCCCGCCAGAAGTCACCACGCCACTGGGACAAACGCTGCTGCTATTCAACCCGGCCGACTCCCCGCTGGCGAATTTCACCATGGGGGCGTCGCGGCGCGACCCCGGCCGTCGCGCCAATGAGGTACTTCACTCTGTCTCGCTGCAACGCATGTTCTACCTGCAGACCACCGAGGTGACCAATGCCCAGTTCCGCCAATTCCAACCAAGCCACACCTCCGGACAAGTGTCCGGCAACAGCCTCAACCGTGATCACCAGCCGGCAGTGCAGGTCAGCTGGCAACAGGCCGCCGCCTTCTGCAACTGGCTCAGCGCGAAGGAAGGATTGCCACAGTTTTACCGCCAGCAGAACGGCATCGTGACCGGCTTCAATCCCAGGGCCACCGGTTACCGCCTCCCCTCCGAGGCGGAATGGGCCTGGGCCGCGCGCGCCAATGGGGCGACCCTGCTGCTGTTTCCCTGGGGTGAAACTTTCCCCCCCACCCAACCCGTGGAAAACTACGCCGACAACACCTCCGCCTACGTCACTGGGCGCATACTCAACAACTACAAGGATGGGCATGTGGTCAGCGCCACGGTGGCCTCGTTCAAACCCAACCAACATCGCCTGTACGACATGGGCGGCAACGTCGCCGAGTGGGTCAACGATGTCTACAGTATCCCACGTGCCAATGGCGCTACCCGAGCCGACCCACTGGGCAGTCAGCGTGGTGACAACTACGTTATTCGGGGTGCCAGTTGGAGCCAGTCGAAACTGTCAGAGCTGCGACTGTCACACCGCGATTATGGGCAAGCTGGGCGCGATGACGTAGGATTTCGGATAGCACGCTACGCGGAGTAAGGTATGACCAAGGCGCGATACTGCCTACCACTCGCATTCCTGCTGGCCCTGGCGGCCCAGGCGCTCTGCGCACAACCGGCGGCAATCGATGCCACCGATGCGCCTCCCGACACGCCGGCGCCCAGTGCCACCCGGTCACAAGAAGAGGCTGCTGAAGGGGCGGCAGCCACTGCCCGCAATGACTCACCCTTTGACTACCGCGCCTCAGAAGAGATCTCCGAGGACCTGCCCGTGTCATTTCCGGTTGATATATAGGACGACGCCATGAAGACAAGAATGTCATCGGAGTTTATCTACCAAGTGTTCGCACTGCTGATTGCAATCATCGTGGTACACGCCCTCTACGTGGGTGTCATCCGACCTAGCGCCAAGGAACACCTGGAACGCGAAGCAGCATTGCAGGCCGCCGGCGAGCTGGAGGTTACCAGCCGCAGCCTCGCGGTCGTGATCGGAAACTTTGAACAGGAATCCTGTTTCATCCTGTTGATCTGGGCATTGGCAATCATGGGCTACAAGGCCCGCCGCGGCATGCACGAACGCGGCATGCTAGACCGGCACCTCCTTGATATCCCGGAGGGCACCAGTGTGTTGCCGGAGGACGCCCGCGAATACAGCCGGGCGCTGGAGGCGCTGCCGGAACAGGAACAAGACTACCTTTTGCCACGCACCCTGCTCTCTGCACTGCACCGCTTTGCTACCACCGGCAGTATCCAGGCGGTGTCAGATACCATCAAGGAAAACTGCGAGATTGAATCTGAACGACTCGACTCGGAGATGTCCATGGTGCGCTACATCGCCTGGGCGATACCCTCGATCGGCTTTATTGGAACCGTGCGCGGTATCGGCGACGCCCTTGGGCAGGCCTACAAGGCGGTAGAGGGGGATATCTCCGGCGTAACAGCTAGCCTGGGGGTAGCGTTCAACAGCACGTTCGTAGCGCTGGTGCTGAGCATTATTATCATGTTCTGCCTGCATCAATTGCAGCTGTCCCAGGAGCGCTTGGTGCTGGACAGCCAACGCTATGCGGATAGGCGCCTGTTGCGCTTCCTCGTGGCGCATTGAAGGACACACCGATGAAGGACAGCATACGATGACACCGGGTATTCTCGATGTTCACGACACCAACTTGCAACTGTGGTACCAGGGTGCCCTCGTGCAAAGCCCCGGCTACGCATTCTATAAAGCCAATGGATACAGCTTCGGTGCCACCGCCCGTGCCGCTGCCCGCCTGCAGCCCAGGGACATCAATACCCGCTTCTGGTGGCGCCTAAATACCGAGTCACTGCAACCGGCCCTTGGCCCCGCGCGCCACACAGCGGACCTGGTCCACGCCCACCTGCTCCAACTGCATGAGCAGGCGGGGAAGCCTGCCGAGCTGCTGCTCGCCGTGCCCGGTACCATGCAGCACGATCAACTAGCACTGCTACTCGGCATCGTCCAGCAGTGCCCCTTCGAGGCTATCGGCCTGGTCAACCGCAGCGTAGCGCTGGGGAGCCTGTTCGACACGGCGGCGCGGTTGTTCCACTTGGAAGTGCAACTGCACCAGGCGGCGGTCTCAGAGCTGGTCGCGCGAAACAACACGGTCACGCTGCAACAGTCTATTCCCCTCCCCGGCTGCGGCCTGCTGCAGCTACAGGAGCGCCTCGTGGAGGTAGTGGCCGCCGAATTTGTGCGCCAAACCCGCTTCGATCCGCGCCGCCAAGCAAGCACGGAACAACAGCTGTACAACGCATTACCCACGGCTTTGCACAGCCTGCGCAGCGGCGGCGATACCAACCTCGACGTCAACGGCTACCAGGCGCGTATCAGCGCACAACAGCTAGAAGAGTGCGGTCAACGTCTATTCGAGAGCGCGTCCGATGCAATCGGACCATTACAGCCTGGTGATGCAGTCATCGCCGACCCCCTCGCCACTCTGCTGCCGGGTCTGTCCGGCGTATCTGCGAACCTGTGTGTGCTGCAGGGGGAAGATATTCACGTGGCCCTGCAGCGACACGGTGCGCAGGTTTCACAGCGATCCGAAGCGCTGAGTTTAGTCAGGACGCTGCCAATGTTAAGGGTTAAAGATACTGTCGCAGGCAATGCATTCTCTTCTCCGCCCACTGAGCCCGCGCCACCGAAGCAGGTCCTGCAACCCACGCACCTGCTGGACGGCCACCTGGCGCGCCCGCTGCATGCCGACGGCACGGAGCTCGCCAAAGGCTATACCCTTTACCAAGACCGCGATGGCTGGCAATTGCGCGGCAGCGGCAGCGCGGTGTCGATCAATGGCGCCCCCTGGCGGGAGAGCCAGATTCTAACCAGTGGTGACCGCATCACTATTAATGGTGCTTCACCGACACGACTGATAGAGGTGTTGCCCTAGCGCGGCGCTATTCCATGGCTAAGAAGAAGCGCCAGTTCACCACGCTTAACCTGAGCTTCCTGGACATTATGTCCTGCGGTTTTGGCGCGGTCATTTTGGTTTTCCTCATTATGAACCATGCCATCGAGGAGGAGTCCGTTGAGCTCAACGAAAACCTGCTCGCCGAGATCACCATGCTGGAAGAGGATGTGGTGGATGGCGAGCTGGGTCTGGTGCGCCTGCGCAACACACTGTCGGAGATTGACCTGCAAATGGTCGAGGCTCAGGGTCGGGCCACACGTATGAGCGACCAAAAAGAAGATTACGAGGCACAGATCGAGGCTCGCAAAGCGGAAGGCTATACCGACAGCAGTGCGGTTGAAGCATTGAAGGCTGAGTTGCTGTCGCTTGAGTCCCAAGTGAAGGACCTGCGCCTGGCCGCCAAAGACAATACCGGGGTCAATGCCCGCTCCTTTATCGGCGATGGCAATCGCCAATACCTAACCGGTCTCAACCTGGGCGGACAACGTATCGCCATTCTTGTCGACACCTCCGCCAGCATGCTGGCGGACAAGCTGGTACAGATCATCCGCCTACGCAACATGAAGGAATCGATCCAGCGCGGCGCGGCGAAATGGGTACAGAGTCGACGCACGGTCGACTGGCTATTGGCACAGTTGCCGGTGGCCAGTGATTATCAGGTGATCGGCTTCAACACGCAGGCGCGCGCCGTGTTGCCCGGGACAGACGGCACATGGCTGGAAGTAGCCAACCAGCCCCAACTGAACGACGTAAGTGCCGCCCTGAACGACATCCTGCCCGCCGGAGGAACCAGCCTGGAAAACGCCTTCCTGGCCCTGAAGGCACTGTCCCCACCGCCGGACAATATCTTTCTTATCACGGACGGCCTGCCGACCCAGGGCACCTCACCGCCTGGCGTCAACACAGTCAGCGGCCAGGAGCGCCAGCGGCTGTTTGGACAGGCACTGCGCCAGCTGCCGACCAACGTACCCGTCAACATCATCTTGGCTCCCATGGAGGGCGACCCGATGGCCGCTTCCGCGCTGTGGCAGCTGGCGCAGCTGACCAGCGGCTCCCTGCTCATGCCCTCGAGGGACTGGCCCTGATGGCGCGGCGCAGGGGCCGGGCCCCGGAAGCGTTCTCGCTGTCGTTTCTCGACGTCATCTGCTGTGGCTTTGGCGCCATTATCCTACTGCTGATGATCACCAAAACGGTAGAGCCACAAATTATCGAGACCACAACGATCAACCTGGAGGGCAAACTGGCGGACCTCCAAGAACAGCTGTTCGAGATCCGTGGAGAGACAAAAATCCTCAATCGGGACCTGAACGCGAAACACGAGCAATTGTCTGAATATCAGGAACGGATCGCCATTCTGCGCGGCCAGTTAGCCAGTGCGCGGTCTCGCTATGACAGTCTGCAAATTGACAGCAGCAGTAATGCGGCCATCGCCGGGCAGCTGGCGCTCGCAAAGCAGACACTCAGCGCGGAAATGAAACGTCTGCTAGGCAACCGACACCAGGCGACTAACCAGTTGATCGGCGGCATACCGGTCGATAGCGAATACATCATTTTTGTTATCGACACCTCCGGCTCCATGTTCTCCTACGCTTGGAACCGGGTGCTGCAGGAGGTCGAGGCAACGCTAGCTATCTACCCGGAGGTCAAGGGCGTACAAATCATGAACGATATGGGCAACTACATGTTCTCAAGCTACCGGGGGCGCTGGATTCCAGACTCTCCCGCCCGGCGGCGAGCCATTATCAAAAACCTACGCGGTTGGAACATCTTCAGCAATTCCAGCCCAGTGGAAGGTATCCAGGCTGCCATTCGCACCTACGCCTCGCCGGGCAAGAAAATCAGTATTTATGTCTTTGGCGATGAATTCACCGGACCGTCGATCACCGAGGTGCTCGACGCAGTGGACCGCATCAACCGCGCCGATGCAGAGGGCAACCGGTTGGTCAGAATCCATGCCGTCGGATTTCCCGTACAATTTTCCCGTACACCCAACTTGCAGGCGACCGGTATACGCTTCGCCACACTCATGCGTGAACTAACCCACCGCAACGGAGGCACCTTTGTCGCGCTCAACAGTTTTCGCTGAACCACGCCGCCTGGGCTACCTGGCTGCCGTTGCG
This sequence comes from Halioglobus sp., assembly GCA_013214285.1. Classification (GTDB taxonomy): domain Bacteria; phylum Pseudomonadota; class Gammaproteobacteria; order Pseudomonadales; family Halieaceae; genus Marimicrobium. The sequence goes on from JABSPW010000102.1 coordinate 12,893, forward strand.
CTGCTGGGTTTGATAGCCGGTTGCGGCCCAGCGACCGTGAAAGTGGAAGGCAGCTTCCCGGCGCCGCTTATCGAGACCGTGCCACTCAGCATGGGGGTGTGGTACAGCCCCGATTTTGCCAACCACGAATTTTTCGAAGAAAGCAAACGCCGAGGCGAATCCAGCTGGCTAGTCAGCACCGGCGCCGCGCAAGTGCAGATGTGGGACGGTCTGCTTGCCGGCCTATTCGAGGAGTATGTTAGGCTCCAAAGTGCGCCCGGCAGCCGCCACAGTCCAGCCGGACTCGACGCCTTCCTCGCTGGCATTGCTTGCGAATTACGCCTTGACCTGCAATTGCCGTCTAGATGACTTGGGTATTAGGGTTGT
>JABSPW010000103.1 GCA_013214285.1 Halioglobus sp.
CCTCGATCGCGGTTATCTCGCCTGTCATGGTCATTACCATCCCGGGAATATTCGGTGCGCCTAGTTTCAAGTCGATGCTATTCACGACAGCCTCGGGGCCGGACCAGTCTGTCGCGTAGCGGGTCATCAGCCCCTGACTGGTCAGGATATTCATAAAAACGTCGGGCAGGCCTACTGCTTGCGCTTCGGCTTTGTTGTGATGTACCGGTTCGAAATCACGGGTCGCCAGAGCCCCGCAAACTACCAGACCGGTTGTGATGTCAATGTCCACCGCATCAAGTTTGTCTCCGACAGCTATTCCGCCACCCGTCATTGCTTTGTAATTGCTCATGATTTGGTTTCCTTATGCCGGGTAGAATTGGGGCAATACAGTTTTTTCGTCCACCTGCTCCACCTTGCCTTTAACTTTCATGCCGATGCTCAGATCCTCGTAAGTGCAGCCCACAATATTGGCGACGAAGTGAGTGCCTTCCGCCAGTTTTATCACCGCAATCATTGGATCCTTCGGGTACCCCGGGATGACTGGGTGGCGCAGGCAGGTGTAAGACATGATCTCTCCATCTAGCGTGGACTCGATGTAATCCCATTCCATGGATTGGCACTCGCCGCACATTGGACGCGGGGGATGGCGCAGGGCGCCGCAGTTTTTGCAGCGTTGGATTAGCACCTTGCCCGCATCGCAGGCATCCCACCACCACTTGTTGTCGTGGCCTCGGGGGGAGGGGATACGGGTAGGGACCTCCAAAGCATCACCGTCTCCGCTAGCGGTAGCCGGTTGATCTTGGGGTATAAATTTCAGTACCTTAAAACGCTGAGTTCCTACAGTGTCGCCGTGCTGGTCGGTGAATGTAGACAGGGTTTCAAAGAAATAGCCGGTACCGCGGGCAGTGGTTTTACGCTCGGAAATATTGTCGATGACCATGTGCACGGAGATGGTGTCTCCTATCTGAGACTCCTTACGGTAATCCTGCTTCACATTGGTGCCGAGTACACCGGTATAACCGTATTTATTGAAGGTGGCCACAAGATTAGACATCGCGTTGGGAGCGCGACCCTTAGTGACTTGGAAGCCTTCCTGGCCCCACACGTACATCATGGCAGGTGGTGCAATGATATGGCCACGTGAGCTAGTAGCGGCCCAGGCTTTGTCCAGGTAGGCTGGGTTGGTTTCGTCAAGGACTTCCGCCCACTGACGGACCATGGTCTCGTTGATATCGTAATCCGCAGCGGTGGTCGGATAGACGACCTGGCCTACGAAACTGTTGATCTCCGCCTCGAAGGCTTTTAGTTCTTCCTCATTCATGGAGAGAGTGTCCTCTGCTAGCTCGAATCAAAATGCACAATGTTGCGATATATACAACGTGACAGACGCCCTTGGTGACGTCATCGGGAAAGTTGTTAGCCCACCAAGTCGAAGGTACGACACCGTAGTGACTGTTTTAGCCCACTGCCACCATAGCAGCATAGTGCTGCAGATGTGTGGTTCCACTAGCGGTGCCGTGGTAGACCGAGACCAAAGTTGGCAACCAATCCTCGTAATACCTCGACCACGCCACCGCCGAAGGTATTGATAGTAGAGCGTCGATATTCGTGTTCAAGGTTACCATGCAGTATGGACCCCTCGCTGGTGGCCGGGATTAATGCATGCGGGCCGACCACGTCCATCAGGAGGCGACAGATTTCCAGCATGATCTCTGTGGAATATACTTTGATAGCGGATGGAAAAACCGGATCCATAGACTGTTGATCCAGTTGCCAGGACATGCGTGCATTCATAACACGCATGGCCTCAAGGTGCGCGTACACTTCCGCTAGATTGCGCTGAGCTGTCGGATCATCAATGACGCGCTTGCCGTTGTTGTCTGATGTGCCCCGAGCCCAATCAAGCGTGTCGCGGAATAGTTTCCACCCCTGTATGCCCCAGGCTGCCAGACCTACACGTTCATGATTCAATTGTTCGGTGATCAGGCCCCAACCACCATTTTTTTCACCGATGATCATGTTCAGTGGGACTTTTACGTTGTCGTAGTAGGTGACGTTAGTGTGCACGCCACCAAGGGTCTCGATGGAGCCGCGGGAGAAGCCGGGGTCCTGTGTAGATGCAACCAGGATGGAGATACCTTTATGCTTCTTCACATCGGGGTCGGTGCGGACCGCGAGAAAAACGTAGTCGGCACCTTCGGCACCGCTAGTGAACACCTTGCTGCCATTGACGACGTAATGATCACCGTTCTTGACTGCTGATGTGCTTAGCGAGGCAAGGTCGGTACCTGCAGACGGTTCCGTGTAACCGATTGCGAAATGCAAGTCACCTGCGGCGATACCAGGAAGGAAGCGTTTTTTCTGTTCTTCCGTTCCCATACTCATAATGGCTGGACCTACGGTGTTGAGTGTGACAAAAGGGGTGGGGGCTCCCGCCAGCAATGCTTCTTCGAAGCGGATAAGTTGTTCGCTTTCGGTCAAACCACGGCCACCGTACTCTTGTGGCCAACCGACAGCCAACATCCCGTCTTCGCCCTGCTGGCGAATCAATGCTTTGTAGAGTTGGCCGCTCTCGGCATTACGCAGTTCTTCTCGGTGCTCTGGTTTGACCAGGGTGCTGAAGTAATCGCGAAATTCTTTGCGCAGTTCCCGCTGGTGATCGGTGTAATCGACGAACATGAGCGTGCTCCAGGAAAGGGGTGATCAATATTTTATTGATTTTGAATTCAATTTCAACTATTTTGTGGGGCATGCCGTCCACATCGAGCAAGCCGGAAAAGATCCCGGGCGCGCGCAGCGCCCGTGGGGAGAGGGCGCGCGCCGGCCTGAAGGCGGCAGCGCTGCGCGTGCTGGAGCGCGAGGGCTATCACCGCATACGTATTGCTGATGTCACGTCCGAGGCCGGCGTGGCGCAGGGCTTGTTCTACCATTATTTTAAGGACCTTAAGTCCCTGACTCGTGAGGTTCTGACCGATTATGCCCTAGCCCGCAATGATCCGAGGGAAGTGGAGAAGGATGTGGCTAGAGGGGATTGGTATGCGCGGATATATGCCCATAACTTAGTCGTCGTGCGCAGTTATGCAAAGCGCCCGGGTGTGATGCGCTGCCTGCTGCAACTGGCAGACGAGGACCCGGACTTCTCCGGGATGTTGAGAGAGAGCTATCGTAATCAGTTGATGTGGCTTGTGGAGCTGATGCCGCGGATGTTTCCGCATGTAAAGTTTAGGAAACACCAGTCTTTGCTGGTTGTGTATTCTCTGGCGGGCATTGGTGAAGGATTGCTGCGGGAGTACTTTGTCAACGAGAGTAAGACTTTGCGCGCTGCTGACTTATCAATTGAGCAATTTGCGGAGTTGCTCACAATCATGTTTTACCGGGCACTTTTTCTAGCCAACCCGGATGATACGCAACTCAAATACACACGTAACCTGACTGCGATGGTCAGAGAAAGCTGAGGCACAGAACGATGGATTTCAATTTCACCGATGACCAGAACGCGATTAAGGAACTGGCGTGCCAGATCTTCACAGATCGGACAACGGATGAATTCTTACTGAACTTTTCTCGAACCGATAGTACGTATGATGATGAGCTTTGGAAGACGCTGGCAGAACAGGGGTTGCTCGGTGTCGCAGTGCCGGAGGAATTTGGTGGCAGTGGTTTGGGTCTTGTCGAGTTGTGTCTTGTGCTGGAGGAGCAGGGTCGCCGGGTTGCCCCTGTCCCACTGCATTCCTCACTGATATTGGCAGGTCTGCCCATTGGACAGTTCGGCACTGAAGAGCAGAAGCAGCGTTATCTTGGTGCGCTGGCGAGCGGTGATGCAAAACTTACGGCGGCCATCGCCGAAGTAGGAATGAATCCCGCGATCCAGACAAAGGTGATTGCGAAACAGGAGTCAGAGGGTTGGGTGCTGAACGGTGAGCGCTCGGTTGTTCCCGACGGATCAGTAGCCGACCACATTGTGGTTCCCGCCGAGGGTCCGCGGGGTAAGCCTGTGATGTTCATTGTCGATACAGCCGCACCCGGTGTCGTCTTGCAGAGCGTTGACATTGGCCTGTCAGGAGAGCGAGCAGCGCATCTTAGACTGGAAAATTTGGTTGTTGGACACGATGCGTTGCTGGGCGAAGTGGGGCAAGGTGACGAGATTCTCGACTGGTTGCTGGAAAGAGCTAATGTTGGTCAATGCGCTTTGCAGGTCGGTGTCACCGAAGAGGCCATGAAACGCACGGCGGCCTACATCACTGAGCGCAAGCAGTTTGGAATACCGCTCGGTTCGTTCCAGGCCTTGGCTATGCGAATGGCAGACAGTTATATCGACGTAGAGGGAATTCGTTCCACCTATTGGTTAGCGATGTGGCGACTGAGTGAGGGACTGGATGCGCGTGCGGAGGTGCGAATTGCTAAGTGGTGGGCGTGTGATGCGGCCCATCGTGTCGTGTGCACCGCTCAGCACCTGCATGGGGGCATGGGTGCGGATATTGAGTACCCCATCCACCGGTTCTTCCTGATGGCGAAATTGATTAGCTACTCTCTCGGTAACGCCAGTCAGCAACTGGAGCAGTTGGGGGCGTTATTGGCTGAAGACGACAAGCTTGGTTTTCGTGCGCTTGAGGTGTAGGTGGATCTCTTTACGCCACTGCAATTGGGGTCGCTTGCCCTGAAGAATCGTATAGTGATGGCGCCTATGACTCGCAGTCGCGCTGACGATGAAGGCGTTCCCACGGATATTATGGCGGACTATTACCGGCAGCGTGCCAGTGCGGGAATGATTGTTTCCGAGGGTATTGCTCCGAGTGCTGATGGCCTGGGGTACTGCCGTACTCCAGGCCTATACGCAGCGGCGCAGGTAGCAGCCTGGCGGGGCGTGACCGAGTCCGTCCACGGGGCAGGCGGACTGATGGTCGCGCAGTTGATGCACGTTGGCAGGGTGGCCTGTTCTAGCAATAAGCCTAAAGGCAGTCGTACGGTCGCCCCGTCGCCAATCGCAGCGCGCGGTCAGGTGTATACCGACGCGGCGGGTATGTGCACCTTGGATACTCCGGAAGCTCTCCGTTTCGATGAGATTCCCGGCGTTTTAGACGATTACAGGCAAGCGACTGCGAATGCTTTTGAAGCGGGCTTTGATGCGGTCGAGTTGCATTGCACCAGTGGTTATCTGCCTGCACAGTTCCTTAGTAGCAGCACTAATCAACGTACTGACCAATATGGTGGCTGCCCAGGCAACCGTGTGCGTTTCGTAGTGGAAGCACTGGCCGGTATGATTAGCGTTGACGGGCCGGGCAGGGTAGGTATGCGTATCTGCCCCGACAACCCTTTCAATGATCTCTATGACGAAGATCCCCAGGAGACTTTCGAATGCCTGCTGGCGGAGGTTAAGGACCTGAATCTTGCTTATCTGCATGTTATTCGGTTTCCAGGCAGAGTGGATAATATCGAACTGGCTCAGCGCAACTTTCGGCACTGCCTGATCGTCAATGAAAGTTATGACTTCCAGGAGGCGCAGGCGGTGCTGGCGAGTGGTGACGTCGCCGCGGTCTCTTTTGGTCGTGCTTTTATTAGCAACCCAGACCTGGTAAAACGTTGGCGCAAAAGCGTCGGATTGTCTGATTTCGATCCTAATACGCTGTATACGCCGGGTGCTAAGGGCTATAGCGACTATCCTTCCTTCACTGATTGAGCGATGAATCTCTGCGAGCTATAAGGAGCACTATCCATGCCAGTTGAACCCGCCGAAATCGACGGCAGTAAAATCCTGATAACCGGCCCTACCGGTCAGGTAGCATTGCCTGTTGTCGAGCATCTGGCAACAATCGCAGACGTATACGCATTGGCGAGATTTCGTAAAGCGGAGGAACGCGCGCAGATAGAAGCACTGGGCGCGACGGTACTGCAGGCGGATTTGGCTGACAGAGACAGCCTAAGCGTGGTTCCTGAGGGCCTGGATTACGTATTGAACTTTGCTGTGGTCAAGAGTGGTGATTTCGACTACGATCTGGCCGCCAACGCAGAGGGCGTTGGAAACCTCATGGTTCGCTGTGCCGACGTCAAAGCTTTTGTGCACTTTTCATCGACAGCGGTATACGAGTACGTTGGGCACGAACCGCGCCGCGAGAATGCACCTCTTGGAGACAACCACCGGGCAATGTTTCCTACCTACAGCATTTCCAAAATCGCAGCGGAAACCGTGTGCCGTTTTGTCGCACACCACCACCGTATCCCCACCACTATCGCTCGTCTAAGTGTTCCCTACGGCGACAATGGTGGCTGGATGTACTACCATTTTTTGATGATGCAGCAGGGCATCGCTATCGATCTTCACCCCGATAAGCCTAACTACTATAATCCGCTGCATGTTGACGACTATATCGAAAAAATCCCCTATTTGTTGGGCGCTGCCACTATAGGGGCGACCACGACCAACTTTGGCGGATCCCAACGGGTCAGCATTGAGGAATGGTGCTCTTACATTGGCAAACTGACAGGTTTGGAGCCGACTTTCCAGGACAACCCCAAAGCATTCGGAAGTTTGTGCATTGACGTGGAAACAATGCATGCATTGGTAGGTGAAACGTCGGTGGATTGGCGTGATGGCATTCGACGGCAATTGCAAGCGCTGGCACCAGAGCTGGTTCAGTAGTGTGCCTCGAGGGATAGCGTGCTCTGCGATGAAAGAACTTCATTTGAGCAAGACGCAGCGCAACAGCGTGCATAATGGAGGCGAGATCCTAGGGCGGTGAGGGTTCAAAACGTGCACTTGGCCGATGCTGCCTGCGAGGCGTGAAAAGCTGCGTGAGGTGCGTTTTCTGGAAATGGGAAGCAGAGGGTCTTGTTGCGCTCACACTAGGAGGTAGAGATGAAGATCAATGATTATCTCTCCCGCGGAGAGGTGGTGCACTTTACCACCAGCAGTGACCTGTGGGCATGGGCCATATTAGTTGGCAACTGGTTGAGCATCATTTCGATATTTGCCATCGCCGCGGCGTTGCCTGGTCCTTGTGTTGTCGTCGCTGCCATTGTGTTACTTGCAGGACGTCAGATGGGGCTTGCGGTACTTATGCACGAATGTGGTCATGGGACGTTCTTCAAGAGCAAAAGATTGAATGAGTTGGTCGGCCAGTGGCTCTGTGCGCTTCCTATAATGAATGACCAGCCTTCCTATGCGCGTGGTCACCTTGAGCATCATCGCAGGGTCGGCTCATACGAGGACCCTGACCTGCCAAATTACCGGTCGTATCCGGTCTCACGCGCCAGCTTTCGGCGCAAAGTGATACGCGATCTAACGGGCCAGACGGCTTGCAAATCGATAGCCCTGACGGTGCGCCGTCTCGTTACCACCATTCGAAACGATGATCTAGCACTCTCACTGGTGTATTTTAGACCGTTTCTGGGCCAGCTGATGTTGCTTCTGGTGCTCGCCGTGTTTGGCATCGCCTGGACCTACCTGCTGTGGGCTGCGGCTTATATGACAGTGTTTATGCTGATTATACGTGTTCGTCAGGTTGCAGAGCATGCCGCGGTACCAGGGCTATATAGCAAGGATCCACGCCAGAATACGCGTACCGTCGACGCGCCCTGGTGGCAGCGACTCCTGTTCGCTCCGAACGGTGTCAATTTCCACCTGGAACATCATTTTATGGCGAGCGTACCGTGTTACCGCTTGCGAGGACTGCGAGAGCACCTGCGGCGTAAAAACGCGTTTGATGTCGTGCCACAGTTCTTCGGTTACGGCGCTTTGTTACGGCACGCGGTCACCGACTAACGCAACTACCAGAGGACCGCCGTAGGGACTACCCAAAAATGTCATTGACCCGTATCCTGCATGTCAGGAATGCTTATTGGGCACGATAATAAGGCAGCAGTTAGTGTTGCATCCGCTAACCTGCTATGTGATTTGCAACGTTAGGACTCAGGGAAAAACGGCGTACACGGTAACTGGTTTTCCCCGCACGCGACAGCGATGACAAGGTTGGCTTGTGTTCGTTGTGGCCCGTTTTTGACGAAAGGCTTATTATGCGATTATTCATACTCCTCGCTCTCTGTGGGACGTTTTCAGCAAGCGCTCAATCCGTAGAGTACAACGTTCTAGAATTACCAGCTGTAAAGAGCGATCTGGCTTCGGAGTCGCTGATCTTCTCGATTGAGCGGTTCCATGATCGGCATTTTGCCACGGGTCATAAAGGACATATCCTCTACTCGGACGACGGGGGTGATAACTGGACCCAGGCTGAGGTGCCGGTACGTAGCAGCATACTCGATATTGACTTTCCAACGCCGGAAGTAGGTTGGGCGGTGGGTCATGAGGGTGTCATTCTGCACTCTTCGGATGGTGGAGAGACGTGGGTTAAACAGTTCGATGGTGAGAGATACGGCGATGAGGGGCTCGCCTACTACAAGGGGCTGGCAACGTCGGATCCGGACAATGATTATTACCCCTTGTTAGTAGAGGAGATGGAGTTTGCAATTTCACAGGGCGCCGACAAGCCGTTTTTCGGTGTCCACTTCCACACAGATAAGTTCGGTCATGCCGGAGGCGCTTACGGCATGCTGCTGCGCACCCAAGATGGGGGTAAGTCCTGGGAGCCGGTACTGCACAATGTAGAAAATGATGGTTTCTACCATATCTTCGATTTTGCACCCCTGCCTGATGAAGGGAAATTTTTCCTGAGTGGCGAGGCGGGCCTGTTTATCATTGGGGATATTGCTACAAGAACAGGCAAGCAAGTTGAGACGGCACCGTTTCAAGGCAGCTTTTTCACGGTAATTGACACGCCAGAGGGGGGGCTAGTCGTGGGTGGGTTGCGAGGCAGGATGTTTCGCACGGTAGATGCGGGTGTGACGTGGACGGCGGTCAACAAGCCACCCTCTGCTGCGATAGTTGATATAGCGCGGTTGGAGGATGGCCGGCTCGTTGCAGTTAGTATTGGCGGACAGATTTTTATTAGTTCCGATGATGGGCGCAATTTTAAGCCACTGCCATTAAGCAATGGTGGCCGTCTCTATGCAGTCGCAGAGGGATCCAACGGCAGCATATTAGTAGGTGGCCCCAAAGGCATACAAAAGTTGAAGCTGCCAGAGTAAATTACCAAGAGGCAACGTGATGGCGCATGTGAAAGAGTCTGATTTGCCGGTAGTCAGGCAGCTTGCAGATTTCGATTTTCAGTCGGGCTCGCTGCTTGAGAGGCTGGTGTTTAACCACCGCGGGATAGTGTTGTTTTTGTGTGGCGCGCTCACATTGTTTTTGGGGTATCAGGCAACCAAAATACAGCTGCAGGCTGGCTTCGAGAAGACCCTGCCTAAGACCCATCAGTTCGTAATCAACTACCAGGCTAATCGGAATGAGCTGAAAGGTTTAGGTAATAACTTGCGTATCGTGCTATCCGTCAAAGAAGGAACGATATTCAGTCCGGAAAACCTCAAGTTATTCGAAGAGCTAAGTAATGAAGTGTTCTTTGTTCCCGGTGTTGATCGAAATGGCATGAAATCTTTATTCACTCCCAACACACGTTGGAGAATGGTGACCGAAGAGGGTTTCGAGGGTGGGCCGGTCATCCCAGGAGACTTTAACCCGGATGCTCCTGAGTCGATAGCGCAGGTTCAGATTAACATCCTTCGGGCCGGCATTGTGGGTGATTTGGTTGGTAATGACTCGAAGTCTGCGACTATTATCGCTCCGCTGCTGGACAAAAACCCGGAGACCGGAGAGCGACTAGATTATGCGGAATTGAGCAAAACCCTCGAGGATATACGCTCACGCTTTTCCGCGGATGACCCGGATAAGGCGATCCACATTATAGGATTTGCCAAGTTAGTGGGGGACCTGATTGATGGCTTGTTAGCGGTGATGGGTTTTTTCGCTATTGCCGTTGCAATTGCGACGGCGCTGCTATTCCTCTATACACGATGTATTCGCTCCACGATATTGGTGATACTTGTGACCCTTGTGGCCGTTACCTGGCAGCTGGGTATTTTGGCGACACTGGGTTATGAGTTGGATCCTTTCTCAATCCTTGTGCCATTCCTCGTTTTTGCGATCGGAGTGAGTCACGGCGCACAAAAGTTAAATGGCGTACTGCAGGATATTGGTCGTGGCACCCATCGCTATGTAGCTGCGCGTTATACGTTCCGCCGCTTGTTTCTGGCTGGGCTAACTGCCTTGCTTTCCGATGGAGTCGGATTTGCTGTTCTCATGTTAATACAGATTCAGGTGATTCAGGATTTGGCCATCACTGCCAGTGTCGGGGTCCTCGTGCTTATCTTTACGAATCTCATTCTCATTCCAGTGATGTTGTCCTACACCGGTGTGGGTAAGCGCTGTGCCGCTCGAGCCAGTGTTGGGCCGAAGAGTCGCGAAGAAATGCATGTGCTGTGGCGCTTTCTTCTGTCCTTTACCCGTCGAGGGCCTGCTGCTGTAGCGATTTTCATTAGTGCCCTGTTGGCCGTTGGAGGATTTTATATTGCTCAGGATCTTCAGATCGGAGACCTTGACCCAGGAGCGCCGGAGTTGCGATCCGACTCCCGTTATAATCAGGATGTAGCTTTTACGATTGAAAATTATTCGGTCAGCAACGATGTGTTCGCGGTGATTGTCAAGACTGCGCCGGACGACTGCGTCCTCTACGATGGGTTGAGCCTCGCAAATGAGTTGGAATGGCGCCTTTTGCAGCTTGAAGGCGTAGAGGACGTGCGCGGCCTCAACGTGGCGACTCGTGAAATTATGATGGGCATTAACGAGGGTTTTCCGAAATGGGCGGCACTGTTTCGAAATCAGGACACGATCAATTTTGCTGTCACTGAGTTGACGAACCTGGAGTATGTTGACCCCGGCTGTTCGATATGGCCGATGCTGATTTACCTTGCCGATCATAAGGCTGCAACATTGACGCGCGTGGTTAATGCGTTTGAGCAATTTAACGAAGAGTGGCCCTCTACAGATATAGAATTCCTTGGGGCAGCGGGCAGTGCGGGGTTTGAAGCGGCGACAAATATTGTGGTGAAGAAGGCTAATCGGGAGATGCTTTTTTACGTCTACGGCGCTGTTATCCTGTTGTGTATGATAACTTTTCGTTCAGTGCCAGGCGTCATCTGTGCGGTACTGCCTTTGATGTTGACTTCGATTCTTTGTGAGGCACTTATGGTGTTGCTTGGTATCGGAGTGAAAGTAGCAACCTTGCCCGTGATCGCGCTGGGGGTAGGCATTGGCGTGGACTATGCACTTTACGTATTGACCGTAATTCTCGATAAGACCAAACAGGGTAAGGACCTCACAACAGCATACTATGAGACGCTCAACTTTACCGGACGTGTAGTAGCCCTAATCGGTGTTACCCTGGCTGCCGGCGTCATTACCTGGTCCTTGTCGCCAATTAAATTTCAAGCGGACATGGGTGTTCTGCTAACGTTCATGTTTCTTTGGAATATGTTTGGCGCCTTGATCCTGATGCCAGCGCTTGCGACTTTTTTGATAAAGCCGACGCGAGTCCAGAGGCCGGGGTTGAAAGAGGCGATAACAACTGAGACGTAGCGCCGATTTTTCGCATTGGAGTCGTGGTTGGAGTACGGTACTATTTGGGCTTGCTAATACAAGGAATGCGATTTAACCGTTGTTCCGTAGCCTTAATAGAATTTTTTAATCGGGACACCAGTCCAATATAATGAAAGCTGGATGGTTATAACATGACAAGACGATTTTCCGCAGTACTCATTGCCGCTACCGCAGGCCTGAGCCTTCAGGCCTATGCATTTAAGTTCGATACATCGCCAGATTGGAGCATTCGTTGGGATAACACCTTCAAGGGCAATCTGATGTATCGTGTAGAGAGCCAAGACCCCTCTGTGTATAGTCCCCTCAGGGCAAAACCACCAACGACGGCCAATATCGCAGACGATGCGGATTATTCGGTCAACGACGACGACTGGGTCAGTCAGCGTATCGACGTATTGTCAGAGCTCGATGTAGTCTGGAGAGACCAGCTTGGTTTTCGAGTGAGTGGAGCGGCCTGGTATGACCATGGATACAGCGGTGACAGTGATCACCCGAAAAGCGGTCCTACGAAGGGTTTTCCCACAGCCAACGCCACCTGGGGCGCCCTCACCGTAAAGCCAGGCCAATGGACAAAAAAAGCCAAGGACCAACACTATCGAGACGCTGAGATACTGGATGCCTTCGCGTTTACCAATTTCGATATTGGTGATGTTGGCGGAAATGTCCGCGTGGGCCGTTACACGCTCTATTGGGGTCAGAGCTTTTTGGTTGCCGGAGCGCTGCAGGGTTTTGCTGGCTCCATGGCAGCAATCGATTTCTCCAAGGGTCTTGGCGCTCCGGGCACTGAAGTGAAGGAGCTCTTTATACCCAACGGAAAAGTGTCCTCGACACTCCAATTTACGGACTCCTTGTCGATCAGTGCCTATTATGCCTATGACTTCGAACCCGTACGCTGGTCGGAAAGTGGCACGTACTTCGCCACCAACGAGGTGGCCTCTAAACACGCAGAATTTGTTACTGGGGTGGCTGGGGGTATCAACTCAAGTCGGCTCGGCTACATACAAAGTGACCAGACGTACAAGGATTCTGGTGATTGGGGGGTGAATCTGGGTTATTACATTGAGGGCTGGGATCTGGAGACCGCCTGGATTTATATGAACAATACGGACCGGATGACCAACGGCCTCTATGGAACCACCGCTGCCTCGCTCGCCCCTGCGGATATAGAGTTAGCTGCACAGACCGGTGCTGTGCCGCTTGGTTATTATTCCTGGGTTTTCAAAAATGATATAAAGACCATGGGCGTGTCTTTATCCAAGCAGATGTTCGACGTTAGTTGGGGCGTCGACCTTGTTTATCGGGACGATAATTCGATCTACCTGGACACTACTTCTAGCCTGACTCGAGGACTCCCATTCATCGGTGTTGTGGGGCCTGGTAGCGACTATCCCGGGACTACAGGTGATACCGTTCATATCGTGCTGAATGGTGTTGGTTTCCTCAACGCAGACTGGGGTTTGTGGGAAGGTGGCTCTTATGTTGTGGAGGTGACGGCGTCCCGTTTGCTGCACTTTAATGAAAACGAACAATTTGCCAACGTGTTCATTAGAGAAGACAAGTGGTGTTCTACTGTAGCGGGCAGATTTGTCCCCACCT
>JABSPW010000104.1 GCA_013214285.1 Halioglobus sp.
TTCTTGCAAGCGCCAGGCGTTGTCCCTGGCCATGGATCGCTCTATCAGCATGGCAAGTTGCTTTCCCAGCTCAGTGCTGTCAACAAGAAGGCCCATTTCGGTGTTCAGGTTGCGAGAGCGGGGGCTGAAGTTGAATGAGCCTATGAACACGTACTGACGATCCAGTACCATTGCCTTTGCATGCAGGCTCACAAAGTCAGATCTGATGGGGGGTGTATCCAGAGCACGTTGCATGCCCCCCTGGTACTTCATTTCATACACATCAACCCCAGCGTGCAGCATGGGCAAACGAGTGCGTGAATAGGCATCATGTACGATAGGTTGGCTGGTTGAGCCGAGGGAGTTTGTCATAATTGCCATGCTGACGCCGCGCTCTTCCAGCGCGCGAGCCTCATTGAAGAACGCTTGGCCCGGGACAAGATACGGATTAAGTGACAAAACCTCGTATTGTGCTTTGCGGATGAAACGTTGCAGCCCGATCAATGCGTCCTGGCTGGGTTCTCTCTCTCCCGATTTGTCGTAGATTACCTCCGCGCGACCCGTCACCATAGCTGACGCCCCCAGTGATAATCGCTGATGCCAATCCTTGGGATAGATGTCTACAATGTCACTGTGGGCAGACTGTTCAAGAGAGCGTTGCAGTTGCGATTTCACGTGGGAAATTTCTGTGATCTGCGCACGCCTGTAGAAGTTTATCCCGCTTACTGCTTGTGGACTGTTCCAATAATGGTCAAACATCTCGGATATGTCGGGAACAATGGGCCCTGTAGCGAGCAAATCCAGGTCAAAGAAGTTGTAGCGTGAAGACAAGCCGAAATAGGCGTTTGCGATATTCCTACCGCCTGAAATCGCGGCACGGTTATCGGCTATAAGCACTTTATTGTGAAGGCGATGATTAAGGTCCCGCAGTCTGACCAGATATTCGAGATTGCGCCCCAGTTGTCGCTGATTGCCAGGGTTCCACAAGCGTATATCTACATTGGTGTGCTGGTCCAGTACAGCAATTTCGCGATCAAGGCCGCGCGTGAGAAAGTCATCAAGCAGTAGGCGGACCCGCACGCCCCTCTCTGCGGCCTCGATTACCCTGCTCATGATTAGTTGGCCGCTAAAGTCGTTCGCCCAAATGAAGGTTTGTATATCTAAAGAAACCTGGGCTGAGTCAATCAGTGTGAGCCTCCATTGCAGGTCTTCGACATTATGATTGAGAAGCAAGAAGCAGGAGTCGTCATCGGCAGACTTTCGCTCACACGCTAATGAGAGGTCCGCCAATGGGCCTCGCTCCGCGGGGCGTGTTGCATTACTTGGTTCCCCTGTCATTAGGTTTCTAGGCAGTCGGCTACAACCTGTAAAGAGCAGTACTGCAGCCACTGTTAGTGTGGCTACATTTCTGAGCAAGCCGGTTGCATGCATTGGAGAGATTTCGCTACGAAATGTTGCGTGATCGCTGCGGTTTTACTACGGTACTAATTGGTATAGTCCCGCCGCTACTGCAGTATTAAATTTGCGCTAAAGACGTTTGACGAACCTAGCACCAAAGTAAAGAATCAGAATTGCGACTACTGCGATAATGACCAAGAACCATATGAATTCCTCGATAAAAGCAACGCCTGCAGTAGCCAGTGCCAGCGCCACTCCGATCACAAGCATACGCCAGTTGCTATAAATGCCGAATAAGAAAGTGCCCAGCGCCAGCACCAGTCCGTTGGTTAGGCCGGTATCGGCATTTGCCATCCGGCCTGTAGTAACGAAGTAGTGCACCAATTGAATCGCAACAAAGACGCCGAGCCAGTGCAGCGAAATAGTAAGCACACTGCGCATATCGGCAAGGCTATGCTCTGTGTGAATGCGGTCTGATGCAAAGGCTGTGATCGCAAAAATTAACAGCAGTAAGTTCCAGTATGATCGACTTCCTGTAGCGGAAACATCCGAGGAGGCGATCGCAAAAAACGCGAGTATGAGCAGTGCAAGGCCGACGAGGGATTCAATAAGGAGCTTTTTGGTGTCATATGCTTTACTGTCTTGGTCGTGATCATCCATTGCCTGCAACCTCTTTGCGCTATGCCTCAAGTGTAGTTACTGATCAGGCCGCTGTACATCTATCCTATTCAGAGCGGGCAAGAGGTCCCGATGTCGGGCCACATCTACGAGACAACTCAAGCGTTAGGTTTCCTCCAAACCTAGTACTGCTGCCGTTGATGCGCGAATCTGTCGGCACAGGTTCTCGTCCTGGGCAATCGACTGGCCGTAGGATGGGATAATCTGCTTGAGTTTCTCTGCCCAGGGGCCTTTTAGCTGCTCGGGGAAGCAGCTGGCAAGCACCTCGAGTGCGAGGTAGGCTGCGGTTGATGCGCCCGGAGACGCTCCCAGCATAGCAACCAATGAGTGGTCGGCGGCGTTCACCAGCTCAGTGCCGAGTTTGAGAACACCCTTTTCCTTATGCCCGGGTGCACGCTCGATGATCTGCACTCGTTGACCCGCTACCTGCAGAACCCAATCCTCGTGGTTAGCTTCTGGATAGAATGAACGCAATGCCGCGAATCGATGGTGCTCGGATTGTACGACCTGGCCTGCAAGGTATTCGAGAAGCTGCAGGTTGTCTATTGCGACCGAGACCATCGGTCCGATATTGTCCCAGCGAATTGACCCAAGCAAATCGAGAAGGGAGCCGTGCTTTAAAAACCGAGTCGATGCTCCGGCAAAGGGTCCGAAGAGTAATGCATGTCTGCCATCGATAACCCTGTGGTCGAGATGCGGTACCGACATAGGTGGTGCCCCCACGGCTGCCTTGCCATAGACCTTTGCGTGATGCCGCCTGGCTAGCGCATCGTCTTCGCAACGCAGCCAGATTCCGCTCACAGGAAAGCCGGCGTACCCATGCCCTTCGGGGATGCCCGATTTCTGCAGCAGCGGCAGCGCCCCGCCCCCGGCTCCGATGTAAACAAAGCGGCTGCGATGTTCTGTATAGTGACTGTGTGCCTCGTCATGCGCCCGCAGCTGCCAGCTGTTGTCAGATAAACGCTCTAGATCAGTAATTGTTGCATCGTAGTGGATTTTGCAGCCGTCGTCCCTGCCGACGTGCTCGAGTAACAGGCGGGTCAGGGCGCCGTAATCGACGTCTGAGCCCGTGCGCATATGCGTGGCAGCGACTTGTTCCTGTGGATTGCGTCCCGCCATGACCAACGGTGCCCACTCCGCGATCTGGCCAGGGTCCTGGGAAAATTGCATGCCGTGGTAGCAGAAGTGGGACGTGAGCGCGGCATGACGCCTGCGCAGAAAGTCGATCTGATCCTCAACACATACGAACGTCATGTGAGGGACGGAGTGAATGAAGGCGTCCGGCGATTCGATTGCGCCTTGCTGCAAGAGGTATGACCAGAACTGCCGTGAGATATCAAACTCGACATTAATCTCTAGCGCTTGGGCAATGTCAATTGATCCATCCTTGCGCTCGGGCGTGTAGTTCACTTCACAAAGCGCCGCATGACCGGTGCCCGCATTATTCCATGCATCCGAGCTCTCTTCCGCAGGAGCATGACGCGCCTCAAAAATAGCAATGCGTAGGTCTGGATCCAGTTCGCGCAAAAAAGTCGCGAGTGTGGCGCTCATGATGCCGGCCCCGATCAGTGTGATATCCCATATCGATTCGTTTGTCATTGGCGAGCTCCTCGGCCTATAGCCGTTGATCCACGGGCTGGTGCAAAGTATAGGCTATAACCCTAGCCTGTATACTCGTCTGCGCTGTAACCGTTGCATACGATGAGATGTTTCGATTGGGTAAGCGCATTTGACTAGCGCTACCGATACGCTCGAGAGAGAATACAAAAACGCTATTGTGGTCGCTGCTTTCTGAATCTACCATCAGCGCTATGGGGGATGTAGCTGACAACCCAGGCCGTAAGATCATCCATGTAGACATGGATGCCTTCTTTGCCAGCGTGGAACAACGGGATAATGTTCAACTACGCGGAAGACCCATAGCTGTGGGCGGTTCCGCGAGGCGGGGTGTTGTCGCTGCTGCTAGTTATGAGGCAAGACGGTTTGGTGTGCGCTCGGCTATGCCCTCAGTGACGGCGGCGCAGCGTTGTCCGACGCTTGTTTTTGTGCCACCACGCTTCGCGGTCTATCGCGCAGTGTCATGCCAAATTCGTCAGATTTTCGCCCGTTATAGTGATGCAGTCGAGCCACTATCGTTGGATGAAGCCTATCTGGACGTCACACTGGACAAACAGAACATCGGCAGTGCCACGCGCACTGCACAGTTGATCCGCAGTGCTATTCAAGCAGAGACAGGTCTTACAGCCAGCGCCGGTGTCAGCTACAACAAATTCCTTGCCAAGGTTGCTTCGGATCAGAACAAGCCAGACGGTCAATTTGTGGTACGTCCGGATAAGGGTGCGGAATTTGTTGCCCTCTTGCCGGTGAGAAGATTTCACGGTGTGGGGCCGAAAACTGCAGCGCGCATGCGTTTGCTCGGCATTGATAAGGGAGCGGATTTGCGTGAAAAAGATATGACGTTCCTGGCCAAAAACTTTGGCAAGGCGGCGGGTTATCTATTTGACGCTGCTCGGGGAATTGACCTAAGGCCGGTCAAGCCGAACCGCAGACGTAAGTCTGTTGGCCGCGAACGTACCTACAGCGATGACCTCTTTTCAGAGGGAGCACTGCAAGAGGCTCTAGACCGCCTCATAGACAGCGTTTGGCAAAGGATTGAAGACCAGGACGCAGTGGGCCGAACGGTCACTTTGAAAGTAAAATATGAAAATTTTCAGCAAATTACGCGTAGTCGATCGTGCGAGCACTGTATCAGGGAAAAGGCGCTATTCGGGATAATCGCCCGTGAATTGTTGGCGCAAATTGTTCCCGTGGCGCTGGGTGTGCGTCTGTTGGGGTTGACTTTGTCCGGCTTGGGCAAAAAAGACCCTGATAAGGAGGCCTTTGCGTTGCGTCGGGATCAGAGTGGGCAGCAGGCCTTCGAGTTCTGATATGCTGTTTGCCACTGAGACATCGCCTTTCGACAAGGAGAAGACTAATGGCAGAGGCTGTTAGGGCTCGCCAGCGCAGCGTCGACTATCGTACTCGGCGGCTGGGTGACGCTCTGGAGATACTGGATCCCGCAAGATTCTGGCAAGAAGACTGGAGAGCGGCGCTGGATCGCAATGGTGTGCGTGCTGCCGCGGATGCCATGCGGCTGGCATTGGCGCCGCTGACTTTGGCTGTCGAGGGGCAGACCACGACGCTGAGCGTGAGTGACGGCAAGCTGCATGCGGTGGCGGGCGAGCGGGGAGAGCGCTGTGTTGAGCTTGACTGCTCGGCATTCACTGATCTTGTCAGTGATCGGAAAACGGCCATGGGCCTGCTGGTTGGTGATCGAGTCAAAGGTAGCGGCAAGTCTTGCGCGCTTTTTTGCGCCTGGGATCCGATATTACGATCTGTTCTGGATGGCCGCGGTGTTTATCGGCCTGGCGAGATCGGATTGCGCGATCTCGAGGGGAGCCCGTTAAGGTTGGACCAGACTTTCTCTTTTGATGAGAGTCCTGCGGCTGCTGCGCATTTTTTGTCGGAGACGGGGTTTGTTCTGCTAAAAAACGTCGTTGACAAGGAGGTGCTGGCGCAACTGGATGATGACCTCACTCGCAGTCTTGCTGCGGCCCGACCCGATGACGGCGAAGCCTGGTGGGCAACTACCGCAGAGGGTGGCCAGTATCCCTGCCGCATCCTCAATTTTGCCCGTAAATCGGACGCGTTCCAGTCGATGATAGGGGAGACACGATTCCAGGCCATCGGTAACTTACTCCCCGATGGCCATGCCCCGGGCGACTCCTTCGGAGAGCACTTCGGAGATATCAGCGCTGAGGGCTTGGTGAAGCGTGTCGATTCGGTGGCTGGTTTGTCCTGCCTGCCATGGCATAAGGACTGCGAGCGCGGTGGTCATACATTGTTCTGTGCAGGGGTCACCTTGGGTATATGCCTGACGCCCATCAATAAGGCGCACGGCGGATTAGAGGTGATAGCGGGTTCGCACCGAGCCAACGTGACTCGAGAGCAGGTCGCCTCCGGCATTGATTTACCCGTGGCCGTTCTCCAGGCAGAACCGGGTGACATTACCGTCCATCTGTCCTGTGCCTTTCATCGTTCCACGCACCCTGTTAGCAGCGAGCGGCGAGTCATCTACACGGGTTTTGCTCTTCCTCCCCTGCCTGGCGATAGCCGTGGTGAGGTTGATCGAGGTGCGCTGGAGGAAGAGCGCTCGTTGATTGGTGACAAACGCCCGCCTCCCGAAATACGCAGCCCCGGCGCGAACGGGGCGTGAAAGTCGCCGGCGAGGTTTTCTGCGCCGGTGACAGCTGACCGGAGTGTGCTATCAGTGGGGGGCGTGCATAGCCGGCAAGAAGTGTCGCCAGGGTGTCAGCGTCTGTACATCTGCAGATGATATGTTGTAACATATCACTGCGCCCCTCAAGTATGGACGCCCGCTATGGCAACAACTGAAGCACACCGTCAGCCAGATCCGCGTCGCTTTCCTGCATGGCAGCGGACCATGGCGACGATGCTTGGTATGACGCTGGCGTCCGCCGGTCTGAGCGACGCAAGTGAAGACACTCATCGTCAGGTGTCCGCCCATGTGCACGGAAGCGCGGAATTGACTATCGTGCTCGAGGGCACTGATTTGGAGATCAACCTGACATCGCCGGCGATAAGTATCGTAGGCTTTGAAGATCAGGCTACGACTGCAGCTGCCCGTCGGGTCGTTGATCGCGCGCAGGCCGCGCTGGAATCGGCGGAAGAATTATTTACATTTACCGGTACGAGGTGTGCCCTGCGTCGTGCCGTAGTGGACCTGTCCGCTATTTCTGAAGTGGACGAGAAAGCGCATGACCATGCGTCGGAGTCTAGTAGGGAGCTCAGCCATAAGGAGTCCCATGCTGAAGAAGATAAGCATAGCGATATACACGCCCATTACACTTTCATGTGTAATGATGAGCTTAGGCTACGATCGCTATCAACCGAGTTAGTAGGCCCGAGGTTTGGTATCGAGAAGTTGAACGCGATGTGGGTAACGGATAGTTCCCAAGGTGCGACAACGCTGACGCCGGAGAGCCGGACTATTCAGTTTAGGTAAGGGCTATGACAAAAACACAGAATATTCTTGAGCATGCCGAAAAAGTATGTAAAGAACGGGGTGTCCGCTTAACCGAAAAACGTAAACAGGTTCTTGGTGGGTTGATTCAATCGGAAACAGCGCTGTCGGCATATGAGTTGGCAGACTATTGTTCCAAGCAAACCGGACAAACAATACCTGCGATGTCGGTGTATCGAATACTGAATTTTCTCCAGGAAGAGGAGTTTGTGCACAAGCTCAATGTCGCTAACAAATATGTAGCGTGCGCACATATAGACTGCCACCATGATCACGAAATACCCCAGTTTCTGATATGTAATCAGTGTCTGCGTGTGAAGGAAATTGGCATTAAGAAATCTACAATTAACGCATTACATCGCAACGTTGAGTCGGCGGGTTTCCATTTGCTAACACCGCAGCTTGAAATGGACTGCGTATGTGAAGCGTGTCGGAGCAGTGTCGCCTGATGAAGGTAGACAGTGGAAGAATGCAGACGATGCAGGTTTATGCCGATAAAGCTGCAGTGTCTCTTTCTCTGTTGTGCACTCTTCACTGTCTCGCCTTGCCCTTGCTCGTTACATTTCTGCCTGCACTCGTGGCCGCCACTCTAAGTGATGAGGCCTTCCATCTGTGGTTGATACTGGCGGTCCTGCCAGTCAGCGCATATGCGTTGACCATGGGATGTCGTAAGCATGAGCAATACGGTGTGTTGCTGGTCGGTGTAGCTGGTCTGTTTATTCTAGGCGCTGCGCCATTGCTTGGACATGATGTGCTGGGTCAGTCGGGTGAGAAAGTCCTGACGGTGATTGGCGCGTTTGTGATCGCCGCCAGTCATGTTTTGAATTACCGTCTCTGCCGGCTGCAGCAGGAGTGCAGATGTTCCGATTGAGGTGATTAGACAGCCTCAAGAGTGCACAGGGATATCAATGAGCAAGCCGGATTCGAAAATCTTCGGTGTTCCCACCACCATTGTTACGGGATTTCTGGGTGTTGGGAAAACGTCTACCATCCTACAACTTATCGAGCAACGGCCCAGTGATGAGCGCTGGGCCGTTTTGGTCAATGAATTTGGTGAGGTTGGTGTCGACGGCAGCTTCCTTCAGGGAGTCTGTGGCCACGAAGGAGGAGTTGTCGTGCGGGAGGTCCCGGGTGGGTGCATGTGTTGTGCCGCTGGTCTGCCCATGCAAATTGCGCTGAACCAACTGCTGCGGCGTGCAAGGCCGCATCGATTGCTAATCGAGCCGACAGGATTGGGACACCCGCTAGAGGTGTTGCAGGCATTGTCGGCGGAGCATTATCGTGATGTGTTATCGATCGAAAAGGTCTTGACGGTTGTCGATGCTCGAAAATTATCTGATTCGCGCTACACCGATCACCCGACGTTTAGACAGCAGATTGCGATCGCTGACGTCATTCTAGCAAATAAGGAGGACCTCTATCAGGTGACAGACAGGAGTGCTATAGAGGCCTATATCGTTGATAATTGTGCGCCTGATGTGCCGGTGATTTTTTCTTCGCATGGAGGGCTCAGTGTGGATGCGCTAAGGGGTGAAACAGCATCCAGAGTGGACTGTCAGTCTCATGCCGAAGTTGGGACTCAGCCCATTCTTGTCGGTGACTTGCCGTTGCCAGATTGTGGCTATGTGTCAGCGATTAATTCGGGTGAGGGATTCGAGAGTATCGGTTGGCGCTTTAGCCCAGATAAGGTGTTTGATCGAGTCAGTTTGTTTGCTTTTGTCGGAAGTCTTGACGTGGAACGCATGAAGGCTGTATTCATCACGCGCGAGGGCGTATTCGGCTACAACATGGTAGGGGATGAGCTTACTGAAGTGGTATTGGACGAAAGCATGGAGAGCCGCATTGAAATTATTGCGACTCAGGTTAGAGAAAGCTGGGAGGGAGAATTGTTGGGCTGTATCGACACCGTGTGTTAGGGTTCGATCGAATAGGGTTGGTAATCGTCCATTTGTATAGAGTAGGCGGATGTGGCCACCTCGTTTTCTGTAATCGTAGTAGACAATTTTCCTGTAATCCAGAAAGGATCGTACAGGGCGCCCAGTTGCAGGCCTTGTGGGTAATTCACCAGAATAATCTGGTTTGGCGGTGGCGGGGGCACGTGGAGACAGGCACCAAAATACGGTACCAGGAAAAACTGGGTGACGTTTTGATCATCGCTGAATTCCAGCGGAACAATGAATCCGGGTATTCTGACAACGCGGTTGTCTAATGCATTTTTTACGCGTGTTGAAACCAGGGCCTGCTGATAGCGGTCGTCACTGGCTGCAGCGATTGTGTTTTTCACCTCACTGCTAATCTGATCTTCTATAGAGCCATCTTCGATTTCGTCGATATAATCCGGTGGATTCAATAGGGCTTCGAGGTCCTCCTCCGGAATCAGGTCTGTCCATTCGATCGTTTGGACCCGGCCTGTGCTCTGTGGTGTGTCGTCGGCGATGCTGCCCATGCAGACTACCAGCGTGCCCAGTATATAGCCCTGCAGGGCTTTCGATAGCCTCATCCTCATGCAGCACCTGCGTATTAAACTGCTAATGAAGTGGATATGCTATATCATTTGGTTGCGGCTATCTATGCGGGCAGCGTGTTAGGCGAATTCTATGGCCATACAACTGGATCATGTGCGTTATGCCTATCCCGAGGCACCCGAAGACGTGGTGCTGAACATTTCCGAATGGTCAGTGTCAGATGGAGAGCGTGTTTTCGTCCATGGTCCTTCGGGGTCGGGGAAGTCCACACTTCTCAACTTGCTGAGCGGGATGCTGGTATGTCGAGAGGGCTGCGTGTCCATTCTGGGTGAACGTCTGGATAAAATGAGTGCTCGGCAGCGTGATCGCTTTCGCGCCAACCAGATCGGGTATGTCTTTCAGCAGTTCAACCTGATGCCTTATTTAAATGCGATCGAAAACATCGAGCTAGCGCACATTTTTTCTCATCGTGAGCGTAAGCGGGGTGGCGTGAAGAGGGCACAAGAACTACTGGCCGCTTTGAACATTGTGCCCAGTGACTGGTACAAGCCAAGCAGTAGGCTCAGTATCGGCCAGCAGCAACGCGTCGCAATAGCGCGAGCGCTAGTCAACAAGCCTGCGCTGCTGATTGCTGATGAACCCACGTCATCGCTAGATCAGGAAAATCGTGACAATTTCATGTCCGTGCTGATGTCGCTGGCTACCGAAAACGCTATTACCCTGCTGTTCGTCAGTCACGATATGTCCTTGTCTCGTGATTTCGGGCGGACAGATGCGCTTGCCGATGTCAATCGGTCGAGGTAGCTGACAGGTGTTCCTTCGGCTGGCTATCAAGAGCCTTCAAAATCGAAAAGGCTCGGTCATGATGACTGTGGTTGCTATTGGTGTGTCCATTTTTGTGCTGCTGGGCATTGAGCACATCCGGCATCAGGCGAAGAAGAGCTTTGCCAGCACTGTCTCCGGAGTCGATTTAATCGTAGGAGCGAGAACCGGTAGCTTAAATTTGCTGCTGTACTCGGTGTTTCGCATTGGTGCGCCGACGAATAACATTAGCTGGGAAAGCTATCAACAGATAATCTCCGATAGCAATGTGGCGTGGGCGATTCCAATAGCGCTGGGCGATTCCCATAAGGGCTATCGGGTAATGGGGACCAACGCGAATTATTTCCAACATTTCAGCTACGGTAACCAGAAATCCCTGAAATTTTCCGAAGGGGGGGGCTTTGAGGGTGTGTTTGGGGTTGTTCTTGGGGCCGAGGTGGCGAGGCAGCTCGGTTATTCTCTAGGCGACAAACTGGTGCTGGCGCACGGGGTGGCGAGCACCAGCTTCAGTCTCCACGATGATTTGCCGTTTACCGTGGTGGGAATCCTGGAGCCCACTGGCACGCCGGTTGATCAAACCCTGCACGTCAGCTTGCAGGGCATTGAAGCCATACATGTTGGGTGGGACCGGGGTGTCCAGTTGCCGGGTAAAGGGCTCACAGCCGACAATGTGAAAGACCAGGAGCTGACGCCTGACAGTATCACCGCGATCATGCTAGGCCTCAACTCCAGAATGGCCATATTTACCGTGCAGAGGCGAGTAAACCAGTTTCCAGAAGAGCCGTTACTGGCAATTTTGCCTGGGGTGGCGCTCTCTGAGCTGTGGCAGATGATGGGGTTGTTCGAAATGACCTTGCGGCTGATCTCCCTGATTGTTCTGGTGTCGGCTGTATTGGGGCTGGGGGCGATGTTATTGGCGTCTATCCGCGAACGTGCGCAGGAGATACGACTTTTAAGGGTGGTGGGTGCGCCCCCACTGTTCCTGTTTCTGCTGATTGAGACAGAAGCTATCGTGATCACTGTTTTTGGAATAGTGTTGGGCGTCGCTGGCCTGTCCCTTTGCATGGTGCTTGTTCAGGAGGTATTGTCCGCCAGGATGGGGCTGCATTTGGATGTATTGACTTTTACTGCGGAGAGCCTCATCTTGATAGGATGGGTGCTTGCGGCTACTTTCCTTGTTGCTGCCGTGCCCTCCATGAGCGCTTTCAACAATGCGAAATCTGTTGTGGGTAAGGCGCTGCCCTAGCGACAATCGGCTGTAGGAGAAAACGCTGTGGGAAAGAAATCGTTGCTCGTCTGCTTGCTCGCATTATCGGTAGGGGTGGCATCCAAAGACGCGGCAGCCTGTGCGGGGCATCTTTATCTCGACACCCAGAACATGGGTTTCTTCGGCAGAACAGCGGCGCGTATGGTCGGTTTGGCGCCGCCGGAGCGTGTGTTCAAGGTCAAGCACCCCTCGACTACTTTGGCGAATACGGGCGAGGAGATGGAGATCCAGGTGAGTTACCAGCGGCCGTTTTTCGCGAAGGAAGTGCGTCTTGAGTTATCCGGGTCTTCAAGCGTGCAGTTGGCTCAGGATACATTGCAACTGAAAGCGCGTACCGGTGAGATTAGTATTCGCTTTCAGGTCACAGCACCCGGCTATAACACAATAAACCTGACGGTAGTGGGTGAGAACAAAGGTGAGATCGTGCGAGAGCATAGTAGAATCTATGTCAGGGCGAAGCAAAAGCCGACCGCCGATGATATGCAGGTGTCGGTGCGGTAGGGGCGTCATACCCACACGGCTAACAGCCCCATGAGTGCGTAGCCGACTGCGGTCAAAATCCACTTTGTGGCATGGGGCCCGGGCTGGAAAAATTCATCACGCAAGATGTCGAATGCGGCGATGTAAATAAAGGTTCCTGCTGCAAGCGACAAGAACAGCGCTTGAAAAAGGGTCTGGGCGCGTCCGTCCAGCGCGCTGGTTATGGCTAGACCGACGACAATGCCGCAAGGCGTCATGAGGGCGAACAGTCCAATGAGCCGCAGGGATCGCCGTCTAGGGATTCCGTTTCGAGCCAGACTGACTCCGAGGGCAAAACCTGCGGTGGACTTGTGGGCGGCGATGGCGAGGAAAATCAGCAAGACGCTGCTCAGGGAGGTTTGCGCTCCCATCGTAATGCCGGCGATGAATGAGTGAATCGAAAGCGCGACAATCAACGCGTAGGGGTACAACCGGTAGGGCGAGCTCTGGGGGGGGTGTTTTTCGGCCACTGCAGCGAGGGAGTGCTCTGCATGATCGAAGTCTGCAATAACGCCGCCAGGCGCATGGACCGCATGATGCAGGTGGCCTTGCAGGGCAACGTGTTCGAACCATAGCAGGAACAGAAATGCGGTGCCCGCAAGTAGCAGCGCCATGGGGTAGGGCGTGGCTAGAGATGTTCTCCATGTCTCGGAGGCATCGCCGAGCATATGAATGAGGCCGATACCTAAGAAGATCCCTGCTGCAAAGGCATTGCCCAGGGACAGAAAGCGCGGCGAGCGTGCACGTGCTCCGTAGAGTGGAATAAGCCCGCCTAGCCAGCCTGAGAACAGGATCAGTGCGAGGAGCAGCAGTTTGAGCTCAACGACACTCACAGCTGTCCCGCGCACATATCCATCAAG
>JABSPW010000105.1 GCA_013214285.1 Halioglobus sp.
AAACGGACGCATAGGGCATGCCAAGTTCACGCGCCAGTGAGGCCTCGGGCATACCGGTCATGCCGACCACATCGCAGCCGTCACGTGCCATACGCTGGATTTCCGCCGCCGTTTCAAGACGTGGGCCCTGTGTCACCCCATGGATACCAGAGGCAATGACGGAGAGGCTGATGGCATGGGCAGCACCGATAAGTGCCCTGCGCAAATCACGATCGTAGGGATCGGTAAACTCAATATGCAGTAAAGCGCTGTCGCCTCCTTCATCGAAGGTATGTTCCCGCCCCCACGTGTAATCTACCACCTGATCCGGCACCAGGAGCCGCCCTGGCTGCAGGGACGCAGTAATGCCGCCTACCGCATTGATCCCAACAATAGCGTCTGCGCCCAGAGCCTGCAGTGCCCACACGTTAGCGCGGTAATTAATTCGATGGGGGGGGATAGCCAAGGGGCTGCCATGGCGCTGCAGAAAAAAAAGGGTGGCAGGCCCCAGCCTACCCTCCTGGATTGGCCGTGAGGGCATGCCATAGGGGGTCTCGATACGGTGTTCCCTGAGAGTTTCCAGACCGTCCAATTCCTCGACGCCCGTTCCGCCAATAATTGCCAGCGACGCCATTACCTATGCCCCCGTTATCACAACAATTTCACGCGTGCTTAGACAGTTTTTTCATGTCCACCACTCTGACCATAACGCTAGCGCTATATAAAGCTGGGCGTGGATTTAAGTCAACTCTGGAATTTATCCGCAAGCATATGATCTGGTTTGAAAAGATATTTAACAGTCGACTAAGGCACAAGATGTTTTGCTCATCGTCAGCGGTAGGGGCCTGATGGACACCGCGACACAACGTGATATGTTGGTCGCTACAAGGTTAGCGTAGACAGGTAGATACATGAAAATGTTGAGTCCCGTAATTGGCGCCTGGTATAAGGATTTGCAAACTCACGAAGTGTTCGAGGTGGTCGACTGGGATACCGCAGCCCTCACCATCGAAACACAGTATCTCGGCGGCGAGTTGTCAGAGTGCGACCTGGATGCGTGGCGTGAAATGCTGCTAGAGAAAGTGGAGCCGCCGGAGGACTGGCGCGCCGCTTTCGAATTAGACGACGATGACTTGCTTGACCCGGACCGTCCGCTGCACCCGGAAGACTGGGACAGCCCTGTTAACTCCATCGAGCCCGATGCCATGTACGGCGTCGAGGATCTGTAAGCAGACCACCAAGGCGGCGCAGCCGTGCATCTAGCGCAGGCTAGTTAGCGGCGGCGATGGAGCCAATCCGTGCACGCGCTATTGGTGATTTCAGCTCCCAGTTGCGAAACCGCATATCCAGCACGACCCGGTGTTTACCCACATCGCGCGAACAGATCTCTTCAGGATCCTCTATGACCAGGGTGGCTGGGCCAAAGGCCGCGAGTTTTGGCATATGCGCCTCCCAATCATCGCGGTGTCCGGCCTCCCGCGTGTTCAGCATGAGATCCTGCCAAGCGGCGTAATCGTGTTCGAGTTTGAGCACATCGGGAAAGGTGCGATCCGGCGCCGGCAGGTGCGCAAGCTGCACTGTTAGCACTGTGTGTAACGCCGCGTTGTTATCCATACCCAACTCGGCCAACAGGAAGCGACGAATTTCCTCAACAAAAAGGCCCCAGGACCCGGGCGGTGCCATGTAGTGCTCCAGGTACCTCAATGTGGCTGCAATCACGGGCCAAGCCCTCGTGTCACGCAGGGCGGTAGCGCGTAGAGCCTCGTAGAACTCGACCTCGCGGGTACCGGTTTCGCTGCGCACATACCGTGCGACATAGCGTAAAACACCGTACGTCTCCAGAAGATAGAAGGCCACCCGCAAGCTATCCATAGCTTCCCACTGTTCCCGGGTATAACTAAAACTTTCCTGCACCCACTCGCCCGGACGCGCCACAATTCCGTATTTCTCGCGATACTCAGGGGCATTCATCGGACTATTCGGCAGCAATTGGGTTGGATTAGCACGCACCCGGATATCGCGGTCCGCACACCGCTGCAGGTCTACCATAAAGGACTGGGGCGTTGCACCGGGCAGGCCCATCATGATATCTGCAGCCAGCGGTAGCTTAGCTTTGCGAAACTCAGTGGACAACTCATCGTACTTGTCGAGTTTGATATTGGAACGCGCAATCACTTTCAGGGTGTCCTCATCGGTCGACTGCAGTGAGGCCACGCCCTCCGTGAGAATGTCCACGTCCGCCATGATTTCGATAATCTCGCGCAGATAACGCACCTGGTTTTTCGCGTAGTTGATAGCAACCGATCGCGGAAACCCGTGCTCTTTTTTCAGCTCGGCGATCTTACGCGTAATATCTACATCGCGCTCCAACATGCCGAAATTTGCATCCGCGATAGATGCCCCCTCAATCTTGTGTGTCGCAGACCACTCCAGCTCCTTGTAGACACGATCCAGATCGAAACGGCGCACTTTCGACAGCGTCGCTGAACCCCAATCACAGAAAGTGCAGCCATAAGGGCAACCTCGGTTGCTCTCGATTACAGCACCTGCACTGACCGAACCGAATTCGTCAAACAAACCCATCAGGTAGGGCGAAGGTATACTGTTCAGATCGGCGATACGCTCCCTGTTTCCCGTGCGCTGCACACCGCTTGAGGTTCGATAGCTAATCCCATCGGTATCATGCAAGCGATCCAAGCCCTCAGTCAGGCGGCCGTTCAGTATCTCAAGCATTTTAGCGAAAGTGAGTTCACCCTCGCCCCGTACCGCAATATCAACATGCGGATGGTCGGCAAAAAATTGTTCGCAGTCTTTTTCATAGGATGGTGTGCTGGGGCCACCGTGGATCGTAAGATTGCGCGAATCGACCGCCTTGACAGCTTTAGAGAGCTCAAGATTTTTGTCCACATTCCAGACGTAATTGGAGAACAAGAAGATTCCCGGGGTCGTCGCGCGCTCTACGAGTCGTGACTCGTCTGTTAGAAACATTGGGACAAAGTCATAGAAATCGCAGAGCTGCCCGCCCGCGTACTCCATGGCATACGCTACCAGCAAACCCAATGCCGCGGGCGTCGTTCCTCTCTCAGTATTAACAGGTACGACTTGGACCAGGTCAACGCCGCGCTGGGCCACTCTCTCGTCGTGTGCCGCTACCCTCGCGTCTACCAGGGCGAGCACCTGATCCGTATCAACCGTTCGAAATACGGACACGTCCTGCGGCTCAGCCACAAGCGGTGCATCTGTCAACAAGCCGGCGCCAGCCAGCTGCCCAACTAACGCATCAAAGTCCGTCTCTGAGATGGGAAAGGCACTATCGCTATCACATGCGGCGATACGTGCTTCATCCACCGTAATACTTTCCGAAAACTGCGCGGCCGCCCATACCTCAGTGAGGCACAGGCTCAGTAACTTGCGACCCTCATGGTCATACCAGTGGTAACGCCCCGCCGCCGTGACAAGGGTGACCGGTGCATTAATGCGCACCGGAACCGAAGGGAGCGGCGCAGGCGTGACGACAGGATCACCACTAAAGTGGCTGTCAGGAGCGCTGTGAGCAATAAACTCCTCTGCATCCAGCGAGCGCAGCAGCGCCCGCAAGGCAGGCTGCGCAGCACCGCGCTCTGCTGCAACCGCTACAACAAGATCCTCCAGCTCGCCTGCGTAACCGCGATTAAGTGCGTCTACCAACACCATTTTCCCCGGATTTGCCTTGCGCTGAAAACCGGCCAGCTGCGTGAAGTGGATCTGCCGCCGCGTCGGCATCAGCGTTACGAAAAACCCTGGTGAAAGATATGAAGTTCGACACTGCATAGCTACTGCCAATTCGGGATGTCACCCGTCCCGTTTCGTCTTCGCCGCAGCAGACCCGCATACGGCACGTCGCGACATTAAACCACAGCTGCGCGGCCTGCTACAGGCGCAAATTTTTGCGCTACGCGCAAAGCGGGCTATTCTGCGAACTGGTTCCCCGCAGTGACCACCACAACACCGCTCTTTTGAGCAGGCTCAACGTACTGGCCAGACAAATACCTGACAAACTATAAGGGAAAGGCCGTCTGGCGCGTTTTAGTTCGCTACCGAGGACACTGCCCGAGAGATCTCCCTTTGGGGCTTGAACACGCCAATAGACTGTATATAATTACAGTTATGTATAAAAATACAGAGGCCCCGGCTCATGGAAAAGCTCACGCAACGGCAGCAGCAGGTGCTGGATCTGATTCGCCAACATATCGATGACACTGGCTATCCACCAACACGAGCCAACATCGCCGACCAGCTGGGCTTCCGGTCTGCCAATGCCGCCGAAGAACACCTGAAAGCGCTTGCACGCAAAGGCGCAATAGAAATGATCGCGGGCACTTCTCGCGGTATCCGGCTGCCGCCGAGCGCGGGCATTCCGATTGTTGGTCGTGTCGCGGCGGGCAATCCTGTGCTAGCGCAGGAACATATCGAGGATTACTGCTTGCTACCTGCCAGCTTCTTCAAACCCCAGGCAGATTTTTTCCTCACCGTGCACGGTGACAGTATGATAGACGTGGGCATTTTCGACGGGGATCTATTAGCCGTGCACAGCACATCGGTAGCACATAACGGCGATATTGTCGTGGCGCGGATTGACGACGAGGTCACCGTCAAACGGCTTAAACGGTCTCGCGGCGGGCACGTCGTGCAGCTACTGCCTGAGAATGATGCATACGACCCCATTCGGGTCGATCTGAAGACACAGGCATTTGCGATTGAGGGGCTGAGTGTCGGTGTGTTGCGACGAGGCTGCTAAGACACTCTTATCCGCCAGGCACGACTGCGTACTCAGTGCAACACACGCTCGGTGTCTGGTGCGGCCTCCGCCTCGCTCTCATCACGCTGCAGGATATCGGCGGCAGCCTGAATGCCTGCCTGTATCATTGCCTTGGCAACTTCCAGTCCGTTATCCATTAGGTAGACACGCGCCTCATCCGAGAAACGGATAGACACGACGGGCTCAGAGTCGTCATTTGCGCGCTGCAAAACGATTTCCCCGTCGCCGCAGTCAACGATCTCCAGTATAGATGTGGTCACTCAGAACACCTCAGGTACGAAAACACCCTAGGATTCTATCAGTATGCAAGGGGTGCAACCAGCGCTCTAATTCACACCCTCAGGACATTGGTTACCGCCGGTCAAGACTGGCGGCGTACTACCTCCCTTTTACGCCCGCGGTGCGGCTGCGCTTTTTGCTCTCTTCCTCCTGCCATCTGCCATTGCGGTAGAAAGCCTTCCAACCCGTTGCCTTGCCATCGCTCTCCGTCATCACATACTGCTCCTTCGTCTTCCGGCTGAAGCGCACCTGCGCCGGATTACCGTCCTTGTCCTCAGTTGGCGCGGAGAACAGGAAACTGTACTTGGGGTCGATCTCGGCCTGGTGCGGGAGTATTTCTGACACCAGCGGCGCCCGCGTCTCCCGGTTGCGCGGAAACTGGCTGGCGGCAAGGAACAGTCCCGCGGCACCGTCACGCAGGATATAGTGATCCTCGACCTTCTGGCAAACCAGTTCGGGCATAGACACCGGGTCCATCTTGGGTGGCGCCGCTTCTCCGTTGCGCAGCAGTTTACGCGTGTTCTTGCAGACTTCCGATGTGCAACCGAAATACTTTCCGAAACGCCCGGTCTTCAGTTGCATCTCAGCACCGCACTTATCACATTCTAGCGTCGGACCATCGTAGCCCTTGATCTTAAACTTGCCCTCCTCGACCTCAAAACCGGCGCAGTCGGGATTGTTACCGCAGACATGTAATTTTCGGGTCTCATCTATCAGGTAGCTGTCCATCGCTGTATTGCATAAAGGACAGCGGTGCTTGTTACGCAATTGCCGCGACTCTGCCTCATCGTCGGCATCCTCGCTAATAGCTTCATCCCCCGAGGTGAGGTTGAGCGTATTTTTACACCGCTCTTTCGGCGGCAAGGCATAGCCAGAGCAGCCAAGGAACACACCCGTGCTCGCCGTACGGACCTGCATGGGACGACCACAGGTGCTGCATGGGATATCGGTCATCGTCGGTTCGTTGGGCTGCATGCCCTCCGGCTCCGCCTCTCCTGCCGTATCAAGCAAGGCTCGAAACTCAGTATAAAAATTGTCCAGTAACTGATGCCACTCCAGTTTGCCCTGGGCAACTTCATCCAGATGTTCTTCCATAGAGGCGGTAAACCCGTAATCAAGCAAATCGCTGAAGCTGGCCTGCAACCGCTGGGTCACGATATCGCCCATTTTCTCGGCGTAGAACCGCTTATTCTCTAGCCGCACGTAACCGCGCTCTTGGATTGTGGAAATGATAGCCGCGTAGGTGGAGGGACGTCCGATACCACGCTTTTCCAGTTCCCGGACCAGGCTTGCCTCACCGTAACGCGCAGCGGGCTTGGTGAAATGTTGTGCGGGATCGAGCGTGAGGAGCCTCAAACCTTCTCCCTCGCGCAGGTCCGGTAATACCGTATCTTCCTTGCGTCCGGCGGGTGCCAGCACCCGTGTATACCCATCGAAACGCACGATGCGCCCCTTCACTGTCAATGCGTAATTACCGGCGACACTGGTGACCGTCGTCGAGGTGTATTGTGCATCGGGCATCTGTCCAGCGACAAACTGACGCCAGATTAGCTCGTACAACCGCTCCGCATCTCGCTCCATGCCATTAAGCGCCGTCTGCTGTACAGCCACGTCAGAGGGCCGGATCGCCTCATGCGCTTCCTGAGCGCCCTCCTTGGAACTGTATAGCCGCGGCTCGTCCGGCAAGTAAGCGGATGGAAAATGATCGTCGATATAACCTCGACAGGCCGCAATGGCGTCTGCGCTGAGGTTCGTTGAGTCGGTACGCATGTACGTGATGTAACCCGCCTCGTACAGGCGCTGAGCCAGCATCATGGTTTTCTTTACGCTGAAACCGAGACGCGTACTGGCCGATTGCTGCAGCGTGGAGGTAATGAAAGGCGCCGGTGCTTTCGAACGCGTGGGCTTGTCCTCTCGTTTACTAACTGTATAAGGCAACTGCTCCAATTCCGCCACAGCAGCCAGGGCGGCCTTCTCACCTCCGGGCCGAAATGCCTCTCCCTTGTGCTTGTGCACCTGGAAGCGCATTGCCTTGCCTTCCCCGTTGGCCAAATTCGCATGAATCTCCCAAAACTCTTCCGGCACAAAAGCGCGAATTTCGCGCTCACGCTCAACAAGAAGCCGCACGGCCACAGATTGCACGCGACCCGCGGAGAGACCCCTCGCTACCTTACTCCACAGCAAGGGCGACACCATAAAGCCTACCACTCGATCCAGAAAACGGCGCGCCTGCTGCGCATATACACGGTCCATGTCGATGGTATCGGGCTGCTCGAAGGCTTCAGTGATCGCTTTCTTGGTGATCTCATTGAACACCACCCGCTGATAGCGATCATCATCACCACCGATCGCTTCCTTCAGGTGCCAGGCAATGGCCTCGCCCTCCCGATCGAGATCAGTGGCAAGATAAATCGCATCGGCGCTATTCGCCAGTTTGGTGAGTTCATTGACAACCTTTTCCTTGCCCGGCAGGACATGGTAATCAGCGGCCCAGCCGTTCTCAGGGTCGATGCCCATACGTCGAACCAACTGCTCCTTCGCCTTTTTTTTCTTGTGAGCGGCTTTTTGCTTAGGAGACATCTTACGTGTTCGAGCGGCCTGCGCGGCACGCTCCTTGGCATCTGTTTTGCTAGTGCCACTGCCTGCGGTGGGCAAATCACGGATATGTCCCACGCTGGATTTAACGATGTAATCGGATCCAAGGTACTTGTTGATAGTCTTTGCCTTGGCCGGGGACTCCACGATGACGAGTGATTTACCCATAAGTTCCTTGCTCAAGATGCGTGCTGCCGACGCTGGCTTCGCCGGGATACCGCCATCCAGCGGCGCAAAAAAGGGGCATATATAAGTCGCAAAGTGGCCGGGGTCAAGAAAAAAGTCACGCGTCGGTGAGTTCAGTATGCCACCGGTCCAGCGCCAGCCGAATGGCCGCCACTGTGTCTTCGTTGGTTGACTCAGTCCAATACACGCCGCAACTGACCTCGTCAACACTGGCCCCCAGCACCGGTGCCCGCAATTCCAACAGAGGCTTTGGCACAGGCCGTCTTACACCTTTACTACGCCATTTCTCTGCGGTTTTGAGCCAAGTGCCCGGTTGCAGAGGCTGGCTACGGGCGGCGGGTAATCGTTTGCCATAATAAATCACATCGCCCTTGCGCTCGGTCACCCCACTCACCCCCACGAGTTCTCGGAATTCCACAAACAACCCATGTACTGCAGCGTATTCGCGCATGCGCGCGACCTGCCGTTGACGTTTACTCGGGAGAAAGTGGGTCAAGGGGGTGATAGCCAGTGCCAACACAAAAAAAATCAGTAGATACTCCAAACCGATAGTCCCCATATGGCATACCAAAGCGGCGTGGCACAGTCGATAGCATCAGTGCCCTGTCCCCATTCTATGCTATAAATGCATGTAAGGTTTTCCGCCGGAGGGTAATGATGTCCCAGTACCACAGAATCATTGTCGCTATTGATCTCAGCGAGGACTCGTCGGCTGTGGTCGAGCGCGCGCTGGGCATCGCCACTCAAAGCGGTGCTGAGCTGCACATTGTGCACGTCATTGAACCACTCAGCTTCGCTTACGGCGGCGACATCCCGATGGATTTCTCTGGCATACAGGAAGAAATCCATCAGCAGGCAACACAGCAGCTTCAGCGATTTGCACAGACAAACGGAATAGACGCTGACCACCAACACATCCTGCTGGGCAAACCCGAAGTGGAGATTCATGCCAAGGCCGATGAGCTACAAACCGAACTTATCGTCGTGGGCAGTCACGGGCGCTACGGGTTGGCCCTGCTGATGGGCTCAACGGCTAACGGTGTACTGCACGGTGCCAACTGCGATGTCCTTGCCGTGCGGGTTGGTAAAAAGAAATAGCAGCTACGATCGGCTCAATCCGTCATGAAACACGCCAGTGCCTGGGCCGAGAAGGGCCAGTCCAGAGCCCTCCCGTCCGGATGAAGCAGCACCGGGATGCGGTCGCCATAGCGGAGCATCAAATCATCAGAGACACTGATATCGATGCACTCGACACAACATTGTGTAAGATGTTGTAATGCGGCCCGCGCCATCGCCTCGGCCTCTTCGCAGAGATGGCATGCGCTGGTCCCATACAATGTGAAGTGCCGCCTTGTAGCGCCCTTGCGGGCGGGATACCCCGCTTTGTTTTCTCTTGGCATAACGCAGCTACGACTTGAACTATAGCTCAGGCAAGCTGTAAGATTACCAGCCGAGTACAAAAATATGAACCGTCTGGGTGCCCTAATCCGGGGTACAGGGCACACCTGACCGGCGGCGGAGTTATCGAGTGGCACTTTTTTCACAACCTACGGCGCGGGCACTGGCCATACTGGACCTGCTCATGGCCAACCCTCACCAGGCATTCGGATTGACCGAGATGACTCGGCGTTTGAACCTGAACAAGGCGACCTGCCACGCCATACTGACGACTATGGCCAATTACGGCTTTCTGGTGCAGCACCCCAAAACCAAAGCCTATCGCCTCGGACCGTCCATCATCGCCGCGGGCAATGCCGCCTTCGCCCAGTTCCCGGTTTTAGAGTACGCACGCCCGGAGCTAGAGGCATTGCAAAGCGACCTTGATATCGGCTTTGCCGTGACAGGCCGTTCTAAACTGCATCAGGTGCTGCTTGCCCTTTACGGCAACGCCACGCCTTTGATCAATTCGTTCCAGCTCGGCCTTCGATTGCCCAACACTGCGCCAGTAGCCGCCTGTTTCACCGCTTTTTCCGACGCCAAGTACTTGGAAGCATGGCTAACGCGAGCCCATGAATCACGCGGAGAATTCGACGCAAAGCTCGATAAAAAGCTCCGGGTTTCTCTAATAGCGATTCGTGCGCGAGGCTATGAAGTCAGTTTGAAAACACGCGCCGAAACAGCGCTTCGCGAAGAATTGGGTAGGATTCACGATGCCTATAGTCTTTCGGAGCTAGAAGAGGCGGCGAACAAGTATCAACACGACCTCTGTGATGAACATTTCCACCTCGATCGTGTAGACGCAAAGGCACGCTATGAGGTGAGCACGATCACCGTACCGGTTTTTCTTTATAAAAAAATTCCCATCATGTGCTTTGTAGCAGGCTCTTTTGACAAACCCATCACGGGCGCGCAGGTGGAAGAGATCGCGGCGCGAATGATCGCCTCAGCAGACCGCATTACGGCGCTGGCCAGCGGACGCGACGAGATCGGTTGACGCGAACGTCCTCATGAGGGACGCCGTTATGTCGGAACGACCCGATTACAACGCCAAGAAATCTCGATTCGAAAAGATGCTAACCGTCTACGGGCGCAAGGTCGCCCTGGAGAGCCTGCAGAACCTGAATATCGCCTGTCACACGGTGCATCTCGCGCGCAGCAATCGCGAGACCGGCATCATCACAGAGATCCGTCGCAGCGCCGAGGCCCGGGGCATCCCGGTCAGACTGCACACGCGCAACGCATTGGCACACATATCTAAAAATAGCCGGCAGGATCAGGGCGTGGCGGTAGATATCGAATGCCCCGCCTTTCGCGCCCTGAGCGATTTCATTGAAGAACGCGCCACAGACCCCTATCGACTCCTCGCTCTGGAGGGCATCACCAACCCGCAGAACCTGGGAATGGTCATTCGCTCAGCGTCCGCTGGAAAAATCGATGGCATTGTACTGCCATCCAAGGGCAACGCTGCATTGGGACCCCTTGTGATCAAAGCCAGTGCCGGCACTATTTATAATGCGCCCTTGTTGCGTTGCCATACGCTACCCGACGCACTTACTCTGTTGCAACAGGCCGGCGCACAAGTGTGTGCTCTCGCACCGGAAGCCACAACATCACTGTTCGAGCATAGCGAGGAAATGTTCTGTGTTTACGTGCTTGGTAATGAAACGATGGGCATTAGTCATGCCGTTAATGAGCTGGCCGATATACGCCTCTCTATCCCGATGCGCAACAGCGTGGAGTCGCTAAACATAGCGGTCACTGCAAGCCTTGTTGCCTTCTCTCGCTATTTCGACAGGTAACCCATACCCTCCTCCAGACCCTGGAGCGTCAGCGGGTACATGTGACCTTCCATAAGCTGGTAAGTGATAGCCACTGACTGGGTATATTGCCAGTCATCTTCCGGCACCGGGTTGAGCCAGATAACTTTGTCATACACCTCTTGCAGTCGCCGCATCCAGATCTCTCCAGCTTCCTCGTTCCAATGCTCCACGGAGCCACCCGGTTGCATGATCTCGTAGGGTGACATCGATGCGTCGCCAACAAAGATCACCTTGTAGTCGTGGCTATACTTATGCAGGATATCGAGAAGCTGTGTTCGCTCGTTATGGCGCCGGATATTGTTACTCCAGACGCTCTCATAGAGAAAATTATGAAAGTAAAAATTTTGCATGTGCTTGAATTCGGTACGGGCCGCAGAAAATAGCTCTTCACACACTTTCACATGCGGGTCCATAGACCCACCCACATCAAAGAACAACAGGACTTTTACCGCGTTGTGCCGCTCCGGCACCATCTTGATATCCAGCAGCCCCGCGTTGCGTGCCGTTGAACCGATAGTGTCCTCCAGATCCAGCTCTTCAGCGGCGCCTGTACGCGCAAATTTCCTGAGCCGCCTCAGTGCGATCTTGATATTGCGTGTACCCAGCTGCACGGAATCGTCAAGGTTTTTAAAATCGCGCTTTTCCCACACCTTGACGGCCTTCTTGTTTTTACCATTCGGACCGACCCGAATTCCCTCAGGGTGATAACCCTCTTGACCAAAGGGTGACGTGCCCCCAGTACCTATCCACTTATTCCCGCCTTCGTGGCGTTCCTCCTGTTCTTCCAGCCTCTTTTTAAATTCTTCGATAAGTTTTTCTAGTCCACCCAGCGACTCTATCTTAGCTTTTTCTTCTTCGGTCAGGTTCTTTAGGAATTCCGTACGCAGCCAATCGTCAGGAATCAGCGCTTCGATAATATCATCTAAAGCCTCCAACTCCTTAAAATGCAAACCAAAGGCACGATCGAAACGATCGAAATATTTTTCATCCTTTACCAGACAGGCGCGGCTAAAATAGTAAAACTCGTCAATATCGCAGAACGCGATATGTTGCTGTAGACCTTGCATCAAGTCGAGCAACTCCCGTGTCGTCACGGGCACGCCCGCATCTCTAAGACCATGAAAGAAATTAATCAGCATTATCGCCGCGTCCCGTTCAAATCAGAACGACTAGCGCGTCTCGCGCCGATGCATGAAAGCGAGTCGCTCGAGCAGATGCACGTCTTGCTCATTTTTCAGCAACGCACCATAAAGCGGCGGAATCGCTTTACTGGGGTCTCTTTCCTTGAGGATCTCGTCAGGGATGTTGTCCGCCATCAAGAGCTTCAGCCAGTCGATCAGCTCTGATGTAGAAGGCTTCTTTTTCAGCCCCGGTATTGACCGCACATCGAAAAACACCTCCATCGCCTCCGCCACTAATTCATTAGCAATATTCGGATAGTGAACATCGATGATTTCACGCATCGTGTCTCTATCAGGGAAATTAATAAAGTGGAAGAAGCAACGGCGCAAAAACGCATCCGGCAGCTCCTTTTCGTTATTGCTAGTGATAATGATGATCGGGCGGTGCTTTGCTCTAATGGTCTCGCCCGTTTCATATACAAAAAACTCCATGCGATCTAATTCAACCAGCAGGTCGTTGGGAAACTCAATATCGGCCTTATCGACTTCGTCAATCAGCAGAACGACCTGCTCCTCAGCATCAAACGCCTCCCATAGTTTGCCACGTTTGATGTAATTGGAGATCTCGTGTACTTTTTCTTCGCCGAGCTGTGAGTCGCGCAGGCGAGACACAGCATCGTACTCATACAGTCCTTGTTGCGCTTTGGTAGTGGATTTGATATGCCACTGAATTAGGCGCTTGCCCAGGCCCAGCGCAACTTCCTCGGCAAGCATGGTTTTGCCTGTGCCTGGCTCGCCTTTGATCA
>JABSPW010000106.1 GCA_013214285.1 Halioglobus sp.
GGTCGCTACTTCCGGTTCTGCAACAGTCGCAGGCCTCACAGCAGCCTTGACCGACAAACCCCGGATTAGTTTTACTTTGAATCGCTGCCGCTACTCATGGCAGCTTAAATCCACGGCAGAAATTCACTTATAGAATCGGGTTTGCTGTTCAAAGAACTGGGGGCACTTCTGTACACCCGCGTTCCGCATTGCCGCGAGTGGGTAGTCAGGCGCAGTGACGGAATACGTGGGCTGTCGCAGCGGTCGTGGTGATTGTACCGCGACAAATCAATTTCTTGGGTCCGCAGGCCTATCAGTTGAAGGCACGCTAAGCGCATCACTTTGGTTCGCGCATTGGGGCGGGCGCTTGTGTCCGGTGAGGTTAAGTCGCTATGATCAGGTGTGGGTATGGGTATGAGTGTGGGTGACGATAAGGGGAAGGGAGGCCGTGGATTGGTGGTGGCATGGGACGGCGGTACGGTGTCGTTAGGGGCGTGAGTAAAGAGAGATAGCCCCTGATGCGAGAGTGTCCGCGACCTTGCAACTGGACATGTGATACCCTCACGCGTTGGGTCAGACATGTGACGTTACTGACCCCACATTCGACAGTTAACGAAAATGGCCAGATGCGGGTGGCGACTAGGTGCCGGAGGCGTAATGAACTTGTGTTGGAGTAATGGATGGCAAATCAAGCTGGTTTGGGCAGCGTTGTTGCTGCTGAGCGGTGGAGTGGCGGTGGCTCAGGACAAGCCACCAAATATTCTGGTGATTTGGGGTGACGATATTGGTTGGCAAAATGTGAGTGCCTACGGCATGGGCACAATGGGCTATACCACGCCCAATATCGACAAAATAGGCCAAGAGGGAATTCGATTTACTGATCATTACGCGCAACCGTCATGTACAGCGGGAAGGGCCAGTTTTATGACGGGGCAGTATCCGATTCGTTCGGGCATGACTACCGTTGGACAGCCCGGTGATCCACTGGGTTGGCAGCCGGCCTCACCCAGTCTGGCAGAGGTGCTGAAAGCGCAAGGTTATGCGACAGGGCACTTTGGCAAAACCCATCTTGGCGATCGCAACGAGCATCTTCCGACTAACCATGGATTCGACGAGTTTTTTGGTAATTTATATCACCTAAATGTATCGGAAGAGGAGGAACAGAGAGACTACCAGAACTTTGCCAAGGCCTACCCCGGTGGGTCGGAGGCCTACGCAGAAAAGTTTGGCGCTAGAGGCGTGATTCATTCGTTTGCCACAGAAAAGGATGATGTCTCTACCGATCCACGATTTGGAAAAGTCGGCAGACAGAAGATTACTGACACGGGCGCTTTGACGCAGGAGCGGATGAAAGCGTTTGATGGAGATGAAGTGATTCCGCTGGCAGAGGATTTCATGATCAAGGCGAAAGAGGAGGGTAAGCCCTTTTTTGTTTGGCTCAATCCGACCCGCATGCATGTGTATACGCGCCTGAATGACGATTGGCGGTACGCTGCAGAAGAAAGTACCAGTGAGGCGGATCTGCATGGCTCTGGTATGTTGCAGCATGACAATGAGGTGGGGCGGGTGCTGAAGTTTCTTAAGGACAACGGTCTGGAGGATAATACCATCGTGTGGTACTCCACCGATAATGGCCCTGAGCATTCCTCATGGCCCCATGGCGGTACGACGCCTTTTCGGGGAGCTAAAATGGGAACTTTTGAAGGGGGCGTCAGGGTGATTTCATTGTTGCGCTGGCCAGAGGCAATTGAGGGCGGTCAAATACTGAATGGTATCCAGGCGCATATGGACATGTTTACCACGTTAGCGGCTGCGGCTGGGGTCGAAGATCCTAATGCGGTGGTCATGGCAGAGAAAGAGCAGTATATCGATGGTGTGAATAACCTGGATTACTGGTTGGGTGGAACAGACGAGTCAGCCAGAGATGACTTTTTCTATTATTACGAAGATAAGCTTACGGCTTACCGCATGAAGCAGTGGAAGTTCCATTTTTCGGAGAAGGAAAGCTACTATAGCAACGTAAAGCCTAGAACCGTGCCCCTGCTGTTTAATTTGCGCATGGATCCTTTTGAAAGTTACGACAATGAAGATTCCTACGGACATCTGTTGCAGAAAGTGTCGTGGTTGATGGCGCCTATGGGAGAGCGGATGAATGCGCATCTCGAAACCTTGGTGGAGTATCCGCCGGTACAGGGCAGCAAATCGTTTGATATGTCCAATGTAGTCGAAGAGTTCATGAAAAAAGGGCGACAGTAGAAAACGTTCTGTAAGTCGTGTTTCAATACAAAGAGGCCGCCGCTGATCGTGCATAGGGCGTGGCATGGATAAAACCGTATTACATATTGCGTGGGGTGCATTGCAACCATAAAGGCGCCACTTTATTTAGTCGATGCCTCCAGCAGTATCTGTAATGTCTCCCGCACAGTAGGAGTTGGCAGCGCAGTGCGCAGCGTTCCTCGACATCAACCCGGCCGGCAACTACACTCGTTCCAACGTTCGGGAGAGATATTATGCGTATAATCACAGGCTGCCTGTTACCAATGTTGGCGGCGATAATGGCGTGCTCTGATAGCAATGATGGAGGGGCGCCCACTACAGTAGACGTCCCCTTTGCTGGTTTTACCAGCCCGGTTTACCGCGATACAGACAAGTGGCTGTGTCATCCCGCGTTGCCGGTTGCGGAAAATATCTGTGCGAGCAATCTCGACACCACGATCGTCTTTGCCAATGGAGCCACAGCGGTCGAACCGCACGTCATGGCCCAGAATCCGCAGGTAGATTGTTTCTATGTCTACCCCACGGTGAGCGCCGATGACAGCGGGAACTCGGATCTGTTAGCGGGTGCTGAGGAATATTTTACGACGCTGAATCAGGCCGCGCGCTATTCGAGTTTTTGTCGCGTATTTGCCCCCATTTATCGACAAGTGACCGTCAATGTGATTATTTCGGATCAGCAAGGCGATCGCGAAGTGGCCTATGGCGATGTGCTGGATAGTTTCAAACACTATATGAGCAACCACAACCAGGGCCGCGGCTATGTGCTCATTGGACATTCGCAAGGGGCGGGCCATCTGAGCCGCTTACTGGCAGAGACCATAGAGCCTGATG
Organism: Halioglobus sp.; assembly: GCA_013214285.1. Taxonomy (GTDB): domain Bacteria; phylum Pseudomonadota; class Gammaproteobacteria; order Pseudomonadales; family Halieaceae; genus Marimicrobium. The sequence continues at coordinate 3,088 of JABSPW010000106.1, forward strand.
CCGTCTTGCGTGAGAGGATGATAGCCGCGCACATTCTGGGTTCGTCTGTCAGGACGGTGGAGGGCAGCAATGTCGTTAGTGGAACCAATGCGGTGGAGCTCTGCCGTGCCGCTGATCAGACTGGCTGCGTGGTCACCTATGTCAGCTACCGTGAGGGTGATGCGTTTGTTGCCGATGGCAGTGGCCGCTTCGGTCAGCCGCTTGACGGGGAAACATCTGCTTGCACCAACCCTGGCGCGTTGGCAGGCGGTAGCGTCGGCCTGAGGCCCTATTTCCCCGTGGCCAGTAATCCGCAATTAGATGCCTTTATCATACCGCGGACGGAGGGGCCTTTTGCGGACGCAGCTAATGCCGCGGAGATTACGACGCCCTTCTATAGCATGCCCGGATTCCTCGAGGGACAGTGCACCCGTGGCCCCACCGGCATAGGCTATCTGCGTGTCGGCGTCAACGCGGATCCGAGCGATCCGCGGGCAGACGACTTTAACGGTGAAATGATCTTGCAGGATTGGGGTCTGCATCTGGTCGATATGACAGTGGCCATGGGTAATCTCGTCGAACTGGGAGCTGGTCAAGCGGCGAGCTGGGTGCAGAGCCGCTAGTCAGGGGGTCGCGTAGGCAGGACGCCACGTGCGGTGGCGTGGTGGCGGCCACCCTCGCGCCCCGAGGATGGCCTGTCACCGAAGCGCCTCGCGGCTGTCCTACGCACGTGCTCGCCGCTGCCGGGATAACCAAGCAAAATGGCGCTGCAACAGCGGATCGGATTCGAGCGTCTCGGGCGAGGCATGGTGTTTCGCGAGGTGTTGTTCATCATAAGTACGATGAATGGCGTCATGGCAGTCCCGACACAGATAGATCCCCAACCTCAGCTGCTCGCGGCTGTACAGGCGTTGATAACGACCTCGCCGGTGCAGTTTACGTGGAATCAGGTGATGAAACGTCAGGGACAAATAGCGTTTGCAGAAAGGGCAGGGTCCGGAAATGGGGCGCCGAGTAGCGGTGCGAGTGCGGGGCGGGTGCATAGAATAAGGTACGGATGACAGGCCGGCTCGGATTGAATCCAAAAAGGTTGGATGGGCGTAAACGATAACACCAAAGTGGCAACGGAGAGGTCATGAAGCTATCGATAAACGAATTTGCTGAATTACCGGGGGTGGCAGATGTGACCATCCATTCTCTTGACGTCGCATTGTACCAGGTCACGGTCGCGCTGCAGACCGGGCCGCATGTGCTGGTCGATAAACACGGTAAGGTCATTCGCCACCGAAACCTGCAGCACGTTAGGGAGATGTTGCATGTGCTACCTGTGAGAAACGTTGTTTTGCGACAAGAATCGGCCTTCGATGAGATGATTGGGCAGCCGTCGCGCGAGGGGAGCAATGCCTTAGAGGTGCAGCTTTCGCTCGAACCGTATACGAAGCCCATCACGCAGTGACGGTGCAGAGCGACAATCCCCCAGGCGCACAATCGTGATAGGGGACCACGTCACAGGGTGGGGCACGGCGTCGGCGGGGGTGCTTCTGGCGCTACTTCTGTTAGCAACGTCAGTGCCGTCGCAGTCAGAAGAGGACATTTATCGGTATACATCCGCCAGTCGCGATGGTATCGGCAAAGTGTATATGGGCAGAGAAATTGCTCATGTCATGGGGCATCGCGGCGCTGCCTGGCTGCAGCGCCCAGAGCGTGAGCAAAGAGAGCGCACCGACCTTCTGCTGAGTTTGTTGCCGCTGCATCCGGGAGATGTTGTGGCTGATATAGGTGCAGGAACCGGCTATTTCTCCATGCCCATAGCCGACATCGTGGGCAAGGCCGGGCGCGTGCTAGCAGTTGATATTCAGCCGGAAATGCTCGAAATCATTCAACAGAGAGCCCGCGCCGAGGGAGTGAGTAACGTGGAACCGGTGCTTGCTTCAGACACGAACCCCATGCTCGCCAGGGAATCGGTTGATCTGGTGTTGATGGTGGACGCCTACCATGAATTCGCATTCCCCCGCGAGGTGTTGTTGCACACGGTGGCATCGTTGAGTGAACGGGGCAGAGTGGTATTGGTGGAGTATCGGGCAGAAGACCGTGCGGTCCCAATTAAGCGGTTACACAAAATGACTCTCGCGCAAGCCGAGTTGGAAATGACTGCCGTCGGCTTGATACTGGAGCAGGTCCATGACGCACTGCCCTGGCAGCATGTGATGATATTTCGTCGGCAGGATATGGCCCAGCGGGCTGAGGGCAAGTGAGGATGGTAGCCGCTTGCCGAACACAGTGAGGGTGGATTGTGCACGCAGCGGTGCCCGTTGCGATTGTTGCAGGGGGCTTAAAGCGCACCGTTCAGGCGCCAGTTATAGGGTAAATAACGAATGCTAAAGGCCCCATCAGCAAGCAGCGCGGCGGCATTCGCATCGTCCACCAAAGGCGCGAGGTAGGCCTGTAGTGAACCGGCATTATCGATGAAATCTTCTCGGAACCACTTGAAAATGGAGGACAGGGCGGCTTGTGCCGCAGAGGAATCGAAACGATTGCGCGAAGGGTCATTTATGAACCCGCGAGCGGCTGCGTCGAGTTGTGCTTCCAAACGCGCAGCGGTATAGGCCTCGTTTTGAAGAACGGGGCATGATTGGCTGGCACACACGATAGCAAAATGGATGCGCGGTTCCTGCATCGGACGCAGCCAGTCGTGTTCTAGTTGATGCAGGCTCATACGCTGGCCCGCTACCGTGTATTTGTCACGCTTAAAATACAGATATCTGCCCAGAATGCTGTCTGGGGATGACCCATTCAGAATGCCCTGCGCAGCAAGAATATTGTAGGTATTGATGTAAAAGGCTAATAGTTGTTGCCGGGTCAATGCGTTGGTCTCTGTCGCCGCAATTTGATCGACCAACGTACGAAAATCCGGATTATTGGCCCACTGCGCATAATCGACCGCGCCTTTATCGACGGCAGGCGCTAACAGGTCGGTCCACAGGGCCGTATTGAGCTGCGCAAACGCGGTGGGATTGACGAGCAATAGTATCAGCAATATTGACAGTAGTTGACGCATAAAACGGGTCTGCATGTGTGACATTGAGCACCAGTAGGCTGGGATTGTTGCTGCATCGATTAGCTGCTAGTGTACCGTCAAGGCAATGCATATAGAAAGCCTGAAGGACCGATGAACACTTGATAATAGTGATGCCATGGCCGTTGACCGCTGTATGTTGTTCTTGACGATCGTTTGCCTGGTAGGCTGTACCAGCGCCCCTGAGGCTCCGCTCAAGAGCGACGCTCTGCCGGATTGCGGTGTGCTGCCCAATTGTGTCATTAGCTCGCCAGCAGCAGGGGGTAAGTCGGTGGCACCACTGCGGGCGTCGGCGAGGCAGTGGCAGCGGCTCAAACAGTGGATCGCGGCGCAGCCTGATTGGCGTATCACCTCCGAATCTGACGATTATCTGCAAGCCGTAGTCATCAGTCCGTTGATGCGCTTTCGCGATGATGTGCAGCTGCGCTTCGATGAAGGCGCCGAAAGCATTCAGGTGCGGTCGTCTTCACGTTTGGGTATTAGCGACATGGGTGTCAACCGCAAACGAGTGGAAATGCTTCGATTGCGATTGGCAGACACTACACCCTGAAAGTCCAGCCGTGTACTTCGCTGTAGGGGTTAGTAGTCTACTAGCGGCTGGACGTGAGGCCGTTTCCGCAATGACTTTTTAACGGGAGGTATGCTTTATTATGGCGATCGTACGCAAAGTTCTACTCCTTTCGCACAATACGGCCAGTGTTTTGCTGCTACATGATGAAGACGTGGAAAAGGAGAAATTTAAACCAAGCGGTATTCATCACCTCAATCACAAACATTTGAAACAAAAAAACAGTCACTACACTGGGCAACGCGTACCGGAAGATCCGACCTACTATGAGGAGTTGGCCCGTAGCGTGGCCGACGCCGATGAAATACTTGTTGTCAGCCATGGCAAGGGCAAGTCGTCTGCCGGGTTGGCCTTTTTAAAATACATCGGAAAACACCATCATAATCTGCTGGACAATATCATCGGCATGGAATCGCTGGACCAGATGACTGACCCGCAGCTCGCTGCTCACGCTAGGTCCGTGTTTCACGATGTTGAGCACCGACGTCATCTAGGTTTCGAGTGTTGATCGCCGCCGGTATCGATAGGCAGATCAACACGCGCCCTTACAAGTACTCTTTCTCTTGGGTCGTGTCGGATGATGGCATGGTGCCTTGCCACCAACGACATCCGGGTCTGCCGCAACGCGGGCATGGGGCAGCAGTCGCAAGCAGCAACGTCATGCGGCCTAAACGATCAGGGCGTTTGCAGCTGTCTTTCCCATTGCGAGGGTGCCCAGGTGATAATCGCGTCGGCGTCCTCACGCAGTAGGAAGTCTGCGTCTACCGCCGCCTCGGTGGCCGCGCTGACTGCGACAACAAAGCCGGTCTGATCCGTGTAGCGCGACGCCATTTCCTCAGGGCTGAATAGCCGTGTGGAGCCGAACAGGCGGCAGAAGCTACCACCGGTATTCTCATCGCCCAGCAACACCGCCGAGGGCGCATCCACATACGGGGTGCGAATGCCGCCGCGTACATTGCCCACGGCATCATAGAGATAATCGGACTGATCATCATTGAGCGCCAGTTGTGGTGACGGTGGGGGCAGGGTACCGTCCTCTACCCAGGCATTCAGCGCTCTGACGGCGCGGTTGAAGACGTAGTGATGTGGCCCGTTATTCATCGGTCTATCGCAGGTGATAAAGCCGAGGACGGAGCGCTCCTCTGCGACCGATGCAAACACGGGGTCTCCAAACGCATCATCACGGCCGGATACAAACGTGTAGTAGTCGCCGTGGGCGGTGCCTGCGACTTCCCAGGTGCGGATGAGGTCGGTGTCGGCCTGTCGCGCCGCAACAAAACCCAGGCCCAGCACGTCGGTCTCGGTCTCGAACGTCAGTACCGGTACTGCGGTATCCGTGCGTATCCTTGCACCATTTGGTGTGGGAATGGCTACCTGAGGTTCCTGTGCCAGAGAGGAGGCGCCGCCGCCGCGACTGTGCACCATGAAGCCGTCAAAGGTTTGGTAAAGAGGCTGGATGGCATTGATATAGGTGACCAGACGCCCGGCGGACTGCGACTCCCCGTAAGCGATCAGGTGTCTGACATCCAGGCCTTCCAGTGGGTTTATTCCAATCGGATTGCGCAGTGCCTGTGCCACTTGCGAAAACATGTCGTAGGAAAAACTGTCTCCCGGATGCACTAGTGACCCATAGCGTGCCGGATTGACCGCCTTCAAATACAGCGGAAACGGGCCGCCAGCGGCGCCTTCGATGCCGATCAGCTGTGCCGATACGCCAATCCAGACTGAGCCGCCGCGGCGCATTTCCAATTGCCCAGTGCCCCAACTCGGCGGTGTCTCGAAGCCAGCGGTTACGTTCAGCCACTCGACCAGCACATTACCGTTGAAGTCCTCTGGGTCTGCTGGGCGATAGACGACGATCCGTGTGCGATAAAACGCTTGCTCTCCCGGTGTGACCTGCCATTGGCCGTCCTCGTTTAATGCGTTCACATTGGTGAAGGCTGTGGCAGAGCCCTCGAGGAAGAACTCGCGTTGCTCGTAGCCGACATCGGCCAGATTGAATGTTTGTGCCAGCAGGTTGATCGCCCCTTCGTCGGGTGGCAGTGAGACGTTTGGATTCGGCACGGTCGGTACTTGCATTGGCGGACTGTTATTGCTGTCTGAGCAGGCGACAATAGTGAGTAAGGTGGCCAATAAGACCAGACAGTGAGAGGGAGCTGCGTTTCTCATGGCTTGGAACCTGTGCTGAGGGGAGGCCTGATCATAGCGCGGATGGCGCCTCGTCGGCTAATACTTACGGCGTACATTTCGATGCTGCTGTCGGCAAGTCGGATGTGGAATCCGCTGCCTTTTTCGGCGCTGAATCGAGTCCTTATTGTGAAGTCTCTGATTGTGCCTGGTTTGTAAACGCTGTTCATTGCTCTACTGTAGTGCCTCTGATAGCTCGGTATACGTCAAGTATCGGGGCGCATTCATCTGCTGTGGACGCGTGCAAACAAACCTCGTCAGCGCCGCATTGAAATTCGTCGACTATGCGCTGAGCACATTGCTCTGGCGTACCGGTTGCGACCGCACTCAGCCAGTCTTTTGGAATAAGTGACTCGATGTCGTCCAGTTGCTGCAGTGTCGCAACACTGTCAATGCCACCCGGCATGCCAGCAACGGTGGGGTGCATGCGGAAGGTTGGCAGTACGTCTCTATCCCACCCGTTCAGCTCTACCAGCAGCTCGGCGTAACCGGGCGCTTGCATATAGGTGGCCATGCGTCCGACAATCTTTCGCAACCAAGTCTCCCTGTCGGGATTAACCAGCGTTGCCAGTACGGTGCAGATTTTTACGCTGTCGGGGTCACGATTAGCATTTGCCTGACTCTCGGTGATTGTTTGGCGAGCACGCCTTACCCCCTCCGGTGTGATAAAGGTATGGAGGTGTATGCCGTCAAAACACTCTCCGGCAAATCTGAGGCTTTTTTCGCCAAAGCCAACAAAGTAGATGGGAATGGCGGCATTCAGCCAGTCGCCGCTGCTGAGATAGGGTAAATTGCCCATGGGGCCGTCATAGCCCACAATTTTTTCGCCACCCCACAACGTGCGAAGGATTTCCAGCCCATCAGCCATTTGCGCGTTAGTGACCGGTTTTAGGCCCATCAGTTGATTGCGAATGCCGACGCCCCGGGCCAGTCCCAGTTGAAAACGACCACCGGAGATGTAATGCAGGGAGCTGCACATGGTTGCCAGGACGTGGGGGTGGCGGGTATGTAGGTTTGTTCCTGCCGTGGCCACTTTAATACGGTCGGTGGCTGTCAATGCAGCGGCGCAGACGACTCCCGCATCCTTGACGTCAAAGCGTTCCGATAGCCAGACCTTACCCAGCCCTAGTTGTTCCGCCCGCTGAGCTTCTTGCACCGCGTCAGCAGGAGTCTGCGTGTGTCCGGGCAACAGGTAGCAGCCGAGTTCAGGGCAGTAGGGCGCGCTGGACATCGTCTTAACGCAGTAGTCGCAGGCGCCACGGTTGGCGGTGTCTAGTCGCACGGTATCGCTGCAGAATCGTAAACGCACCAATCGCCAGGGCTCGGGCTCCGCGGCACTTTGTCACATGCTACCCCTGGCATCGTCGACCAGGGCCTGCTGCAGGGGAATTACCGTCCCCAGTACGAGGTCGCGCACGGCGTTGGGGTCTCTGCGACTGTAATCGTCGATCGCCACGTAGCCACCGATGCCGCGTTCAAGGTCCATCCAGGATATGGCGCCGAAGGCGCCGGGATCAAAGTACAGTGTGGCGCTGTCTTGATCGCCAAGGGCGATCCACCAGCCCATGCCGTAGTCCGTCCCTAGTGGGCCCGCGCGGTTCTCTCGCATGTATGCCAGTGAAGCTGCCGATACGACTTGAGTGTCTCCGCACACGCCGTCGCGCAAATGCAGAAGCAGTATCTTGGCGTAATCTGACAGGCTGGTGATCGCACCGCCCTCGACGTGGGCGTTTTGCTGACCAATGAGGCTGTCTGGACTGCCGTTGAAGGCCTCGATATCCAGCCAGGGATTACCGTAGGTAAATACGTCCAGGTTGCAAGGCTGGCCGATGTATTCATCAAAGACCTGGTTCCAGGTGCTGTTGGTGACCTGTTGCGCGACGGCGCCGGAGATCTGCCAGGGTGTGCCCCCGTAACGAAACTGGGTGTTGGGGGCAACGGTCCCCGGCACTTCAACCGAGTACAGTGTCTCGGCGCAAATTTCCAGGTCGATGTCGAAATTGAACTGACAAATGTGCGCGCCATATACATCCAGTCCGTCGAGACCTGGAATGCCCGAGGTGTTACTGACCAACTGTGTGACTGTTCGGTCGCCATAAACACCGTTCCAGGGCAAATAAGTGTCGATAGTGTCATCGACGCTGAAATTGAGAGAATCGTCATCGTTCAGTGCCATCAGCAATGTCACCGACGGGACCTTGCTGGTCGATGCCAACATGACAATCGTATCCACAGTGTGATCGCCAAAGGCCGCCTCGTGGACCGCCCCTGCGGTGCGGTCCACGAGGGTATAGGAAATACCATCAAACGTTTCGCTGTCGTCAATAAAAGTCTGCATGGCAGTATCGATAGCCGTAAAATCGTAATTGGGCGGCGGCAGGGTATAGCTCGCGCTGTTATTAGAATCACTGCAGGCGGCGAGAACGCCCAACATGGAGAGAGTGAAAACCACTTTCGCGGGTGTTAGCTTTGGCATCCAAATACTCCAGATAGATTATTATTGGCGTGGATTATAGCGCGCTGGGGCCAAGCGTCCAGCGTATCAGGGATGCTAGACCCGACCCGCGTCGGGCGTCAATAAAATCGCTATCGCGGGGCCGTTATTGCCGTGGCTGTGTCGGCAATACATTCTCGTAACATTTTCTTGCTGCCAAAGAAACCGTGGATGGTGCGGCTGTAGCGCTTCTGGGTCACCGGTATGCCCGCCTGTTCAAGCGCCTTGCCAAAGGCCTCGCCTTGGTCCCGTAGGGGATCGAATTCCGCGGTTGCGATAAAGGTGGGGGGCATGCGTTCTAGGTGCTCGCTGTAGATGGGGCTCGCCAGGGGGTCTGCCCGCCTGGTTTTTTCCGGCAGATAATTAGCGATCATATCGGCCAGATCGCTGGCGGTTAGCACGTAACCATTGGCGAAACGCTGCAAAGAATCGCCTGAGCGCAGTCCCGTCAAGTCAGTAACCGGCACGATCAGGGCTTGCAATGCGAGCAGTGGTCCGTTTCGCTCGCGGCATAACAGGCTCACACCCGCAGCGAGTGCACCGCCGGCGCTGGTGCCGTGTAAGATGATGCGGTTGGTATCGCCGCCTCTGGCGGGAGCCTTCTCCACCAGATGGAGCAAGGCCGCATAACAATCGTCTAATGCGGCAGGGAAAATGTGCTCCGGTGAAAGCCGGTAATCCACTGATAAAATCAAAGCGCCGCTTTGCTGGCATAGGTGACGCATCACGGCGTCGTCGATAAAGTCATTGCCCATCCACCAGGCGCCGCCGTGTATATTCAATACAAGCGGGCAGTCGACCTTGTCTGCGTGTTGATACCAGCGGAGCTTCAGTGTCCGGCCGGGTAAACCGAGTGTGTCCTCGTCCACCTGCACGGCCGGCGTGGGTGGCAGTTGCAGGAGCTTGGTGGTAGAGGCATTGGCGTTGGCGCGGTCGCTGTCACTGTAGGTAATGGGGTCGCCGAAGCGAGAGGCGAGTGTGGCGGCCCGACAGATCAGGGCGGGCAGAAACTCGATACGGCCGTGTTTAGTAAAGGTCCATGAGTATAACCAGGCTGTGATTAGGCTGAGGACGATAAGCAATGTGATTAACATCAATGATGTCTCCTGGGTTCAGGATACTTCCATGCGCGTGCCGAAATAGTCTTGATAGGGTGCCAGTCTTTCCCGTTCCTCCGCCGCATTCAGCCCGGTATCGCCAAAGCTGTAGCCGTGACTGCCATGCTCCGTGGCTGAGTGCTCAGCCAGGTAATTGGACATCGCTGTGCGGGTGTCGTCGGTAAGTTTGAAATCAAACCCACGATAAATCTTCTCCACCTCAGTTAATGGATCGTCCATGAAGCCATAGAAGTCGATATCGATAACGCGGTCTGGTGCGATAGCGCCGCTCTTTCTGAAAAGCGCGGAGGCATTCAGACCCAGTGCATTCCAATGCGCCCATTCTCTTGCTATCTGGGTACCATCCACGTGGTTGCTGGACATTTTTCTTAGATGCGTCACGAGACTGGACAGGGATGCTAGCATTTTCAGCGGATCGCGATGGGGCTGGATGAAACGTGCATCAGGGTATTCGTCAAGCAGAACATCCAGAGACCAGAGGTGGGCGGGCGATTTCAGT
>JABSPW010000008.1 GCA_013214285.1 Halioglobus sp.
GCAGCCAATAGTGTGCGGGATCGTCATAGTCTTGTGGTCGCCAGAACATGTCCACGTTGGAGGAATAGCGTTCCGTGACAATGCGGGGCAGTCCGACAATGTGGTAAGGCAGATCAATATCAAAGCGATCTATCGTTGCAAGTACTTGTTTTACAGAGCCCACTCGCATGAGGTCGCTGTGTAGCAAAATCTCGTTGACGCCCTGCAGGTCCGACACAGTAACCGGACAGTGTCGACTAAGTCCGTGATCAGACAGTAAATCGTCGATGATGGTCGTCGTCTCGCCCTTGATATAGTAGCCGATATGTTCGAAGTGATTCGCCAGCTCTTTTAGAGAGATCTTCTTTTTAAAACGGGGGTGGCCCAGCCGCACGATGCCGCAGATTTCATCGCGAAACAGGTACTCGCGCGACAATTTGATTGGATTGTTCGACGCTGTCCCGATGGCGAGATCGATGCCGCCTTCAAGATATGGTCTGTGTTGAAAATCTGCTGGCAGTAGTCTGCTATGAAAGGTGCCATGTGGTGCACCTTCGAGAATAGCGGAGACCAGCGGCGGAATGAAAGTGTTAGCCAGATGGGTATCAATCCCGACTGAGAAACTACGTTCGGTGATTTTTGGATCGAACGGTTCTTGCCGCAAAACGTCCCGTTCCACGATAGTGAGTATACGGCTTAAAGGTTCGATCAGGCTCTCCGCATACGGTGTCGGGTCCATGCCGTGCGAGCTGCGCACCATCAACGGGTCGTTGAGTTGCTGGCGCAGCCTTTGCAGGGCATGGCTCATGGCGGGCTGACTGAGGCTGAGGCGGTCGGCTGCTCTGGATACACTGCGGTCCTTGAGGAGGGCGTCGAGCACTTTGAGCAGGTTCAGATCCAGTTTCTGTGCATTCACGGCAGGCCTGTCTCGGGTGCCTGAAAACGGCGACTTTTTAAATGCATAATATGAATAATATATATCTATATAATTCATTTTACAAATATCAGGCAGCGCAGTAATTTGCGGTTTGCCCTGCTGCATGCATGTGCGGCAGGCTTCACATTGACAATAAGGATTGCAGACCACGATGAAAGCATGGCCGGATAATCCCTTTCTGCAGGGTTATTACGAACCTATTACTTTTGAGGCGAATGCGCCGGATCTCGTGGTAGAGGGCGAGATCCCCAAAGAGCTTAAGGGTACTTTTTACCGTAATGGACCCAACCCCCAATTTCCGCCGGAGAATGAATACCACTTTTTCACCGGTGACGGCATGGTCCATGCATTTACCTTCGATAATGGTCGGGTCAGCCACAGGAACCGCTGGGCAAAGACACAACGTTTCAACATTGAAAAACGATTGGGCGGGTCCTACTTCAGCGGCGTCAATCCGTTGGCTACTGACCCCAAACTGCTTGACTTCGTCCTCAACGATCAACAAGGCGTGGCCAACACCAACATTATCTGGCATGGGGGCCGACTGCTGTTATTGACGGAGGGATTTATGCCCTTTGAGATGGACCCTAAGACACTGGATTCTTTGGGCACTTGGGATTTTTACGGTAAGTTGAAGACTTCAATGACAGCGCACGCCCACCGAGACCCGCGTACCGGAGAATTACTTTTTTACTCTTACTGGACCAACGGTCCATTCACTGAAGGTATGGAGCTACACAGGGTGTCCAGCGAGGGTTTCATTACTGAATCCTACGCCTTTGAAGCACCGTATTCGGCTATGATTCACGACTTCGTGGTGACAGATAACTACATTATTTTCCCCGTCATGCCCCTGACAGGGAGTATGGACCGCGCGATGTCAGGACAGTCGCCACTCGCTTGGGAGCCTGAAAAAGGGTCACGCATTGGCGTAATGCCGCGCATGGGGACGCCTGCAGACCTCGTGTGGATTGACGCAGATCCCTGTTATGTCTTCCACTTCATGAATGGTCGTGATCGGAATGGTGTGATTACAATAGAGGCCTGCGAGTTTGAGCATGCTCCTTTGTTTCCCTATGCGAGTGGCGAGATGACACCGAATACGCACCCAAACATGAGTCGCTGGAGCATCGATATGAACGAGAGCGATCCGAAACTTATCAGGCAAACTATTGGCGATCGAGGTGCGGAATTCCCTGTTATCGATTCACGCTTTGCGATGCAGGAATACCGTTACGGCTGGTACACCTCGACGGACCTGAAGGTTCCCGCTCCGATACCGGATTCAGACTTTATTTACAATTGCGTTGATCGTATCGATGTCGTCACAGGTGAGGTCGATAGCTACAGCTTTGACAATTGCTATGTTACGGAGCCCATGTATGTGCCCAGGTCGGATAGTGCTCAAGAGGGTGACGGTTATGTCCTGGACCTGATTTACAACCGCGACACAAATACCAGTGATATGTGCGTGTTCAATGCCTTGGAGATCAGTGCTGGGCCAATTGGGCGGGCGAAGGTATCACATCGCGTGCCGGTTAGTTTTCATGGCACCTGGGTCGGCGCGTGAGCATTAGCTACTCTGTTGGGTCTTCAAGCCTGGGTACACCCCAGGGCTTGTTTAGGCGGTCGACGATAATCCCAGGTAGATTGATGACGAGTCGCGAGAGCAACACCATCTGCCAGGGAAAGGTGATGAGCGCTTTATCACGAGCCAGGCCCTTGGCAATAATGCGTGCGGCGGTCTCTGCGGAAATCAGAAAGGGCATAGGAGACGTATTGCGGTCCGTCAAAGCGCTGGCTACGTAACCCGGGCAGATCACCGATACTGCGATGCCCATGCCACGCAGAGCCCCGCGCAATGCCTGTCCGTAATGTTTTACCGCTGCCTTTGAGGACGAATAGGCTGGCGAACGGGCCATGCCCGCGTAGCCCATGACTGAACTCATTACGGCCACCTGCGCGTTCCTCACTGGATAGGGGCGTCGTTGGGACATAACTTCGATAGCAGGGTGCACGGTATTGAAGACACCGTTGACATTGATGTGAAACGAGTCGACTGCTGCCTGATGTAAGCCTGTAACGGTGCTGGCGCCAAGCGCCACCCCAGCATTGGCAATAACCAGGTTGAGCGGTTGGTCATCATTACAGGAGCGGATCCAGTCGCGTAGACCTTTGGCGTCGGTGACATCGCCGACCCAGGTAGACACGTTGGCACCCGTCGCACGACATGCCTCCGCGACGGCGTCGAGGCGTCTCATGTCGCGCCCACTGATGAACAGTGTGACATCATGGGCGGCGTAATGCAGGGCAAGAGCTTCTCCTATACCGCTGGAGGCGCCGGTTATGAGAATAACCTTTGGATTGGCTAACATGCGGGAATTGCCAGAGAAGGTTGCACAGCGCTATTAATAACACAGAGGTTGTTGTGAATAAAAGCGAAAAACCCTCAGCGGTGTTTTCGAGTAAGTCTTACCAAGATTTGCTCGATCTTGAGACACGACCGGTGCCGGAAGCTCTGCGGGCGAGGTCGGATGTGAATCTCGGTGCAGAGCCGCTAACGGTAGATCGCTACCTGTCCAGAGATTGGTATGAGCGTGAAAAGCGGCGACTTTGGCCACGGGTCTGGCAGACGCTGTGTCGTGAGTCGGAAGTGAGCGAGCCCGGTGATTATTACGTGCAGGATATTGCCAATATCTCGGTCCTGTTGGTGCGCACGTCGGATGCCGATCTAGCCGCATATCCAAATGCTTGTTTACATCGGGGTAGGCAATTGAAGTCTGGTTCCAGCTCTGGGCTTGGACGAGCTAAGGATCTGAGCTGTCCTTTTCACGGCTTTCGCTGGAATCTTGACGGGAAATTTGAGGGAATGCCTTGCGCGTGGGACTTTCCTCAAATAGATAAAGCGCAATTTAGTCTGCCCAGATTACGCTTAGGTACCTGGGGTGGCTGGGTTTTTGTCAATATAGACGGTCAAGCACCGGCGCTTAGCGACTATTTGGGAGTAATGACGAAGCATTTTGAACGCTGGAGGCCGGAACTTACTTACAAAGCTTTACACATAAAGAAAGTGTTGCGCTGTAACTGGAAGCTCGCTCATGAAGCCTTTATCGAGTCATACCATACCGCGGCGACGCATCCCCAGCTTCTGCCTTACACGGCGGATTCCAGCTCTCAATACGACTGTTTTAACGATTACGTCAGTCGCACAATCACTCCCATGGGCGTCGCCAGCCCGCACTCGGGCGTTACCACGGAAAAGCAATCAGTGCACCAGTGGCTCTCTGTATATGGTGTGGTGGCGGAAGACGCATTGCCTGAAATACCAGACGGTGTGTCGGCAAGAGAGTACTTGGGAGAGATGAATATCCGGCGTTTTTCAGAGATGTATCAGCAAGACCTATCGGAAACTGCAACTCATAGTGAGGTCTTAGATGCGATTCTCTACTCGGTATTCCCCAACTTTGCCCCTTGGGCTGGATTTCGTCCCAATGTGACATACCGATTTCTGCCTTGGCAGGACCAACACGATATGTGCACGATGGAGATCATGTTGATGATGCGCTACCCCGACTCGATGCAGCGTCCCAGGGATGCGCGCATATTGTTTGTGCCAGCAGATCAAGCGTTGTGCGACACACCCGGCATCGAGCCTGGTCTAGCGCGAGTTTTCGATCAGGATTTCAGTAATCTGCCCGCGGTGCAAAAGGGTCTTCGATCGCTATATTCGGGAAAGATAGAACTTGCCAATTATCAGGAAATTCGTATACGCCACTTCAATAACACGTTGCATCAATACATGCAGAATGACGAGGACGAGCCGCAATGAGTGTACCTGTCTCACTCGAAACCGATGGTAAGGTCGCAATCATTACCCTCAACCGACCCGAAGTTATGAATGCGATCAATGAGACGATGTTACCGCCCTGGGTAGCCGCTCTGGAAGAGTGCCGCAGCAACCCTGAAATTGGCGCTATCGTCATTACGGGTGCTGGGGAAGCTTTTTGTCGAGGTGGGGATACCAGTAAGTTGGGTGAACACACTGCACCTGATCCTGTTGATATCAAGGAGCAGTTTTGGGATAGACTGCACAGTATACCGCGTAAACTCGCCGAAATTGATAAGCCAGTGATTGCTGCGGTCAACGGACTGGCTTCTGGTGCGGGTGTTGATGTTGCCCTGCAGTGCGATATCCGCTTCGCCGCACAGAGTGCAGAATTTCGCGTGAGCTATACCGCATTCGGACTGGTGCCTGGCAATGGCGGCACGTACTTTCTACCGCGTATTGTTGGCGAGGCCAAGGCGCTAGAGCTTTTCTTTGCAGCGCAACCGATTAGTGCAGACGAGGCGTTGAGGGTCGGAATGATTAACCAGGTATTTGACGATGGAGAGTTTATAGATCGTAGTCTCGCTTTTGCACATGACATCACCGAGCGCGCTCCATTGGCGATGAAGCTGGTAAAGCGGGCCGTTCGCCAGAGCTTGTCGATGGATCTCAATACACATCTGGACATGGTGTCGTCCCATATGTTGATTACCCGACCCAGCGAGGATCATGCCGAGGCGATTAAGGCGTATGAAGAGGGTAGGCAACCGAAGTTTAAGGGCAGGTGAGAACGTTATTAGCTGCTGCTCTTGCCATTAACGATAAGTTCATGTCGGTGGATCAACCAATTGTCCCCATGGCGTTGCAAAGAGTTTTTATAGGTGCCCCAGAGAGTAAACTTTTCAGAACTGTTTGCAATGAAGTGCAGGGCTTGTACGTTGGTACGGGTGTACGCCGTAACTCCATGAATCGTAGCGAGTTGAGGACCGAGCATATGCTGGGTCGCACTGTATTTTTCCAACGTGCGCCAGACATAGTCGACCCAGGAGTCGCGGCCATGATAGATCTGGGAGCCGAAGCCTACCACCTCGACATTTTCGCTAAAGCAAGCCCGGTAGTTCTCGCGGTTGCGCTCGTCCACAGCGGCGGCATAGTTTAGAAGCACATCTTGTAGTTGGATGCGATCAATAGCGTATTGGGAGTTCATGCAGATGGGAGTTCTAATTTGCGATCGAGAGTCCCAGTGTAGCATTCGATTAGAGGCTGTCGCAGAGCAGCAATATAGGTTTTTTAACTGAGGTAGCCATGTATGTCACAGCAGGAATCAATGCGATCGCCCAAAGGTCTTCCCGATTGGCCACGGCAGCTATTGAGGGGACACAAGCTGGAAGGTTACCGCTATACATCCCGGGCATTTGCCGAAAAAGAATGGGCACATGTCTGGACGCGGGTCTGGTTATTGCTGGGCCGGGAGGATGAGATATCCCGACCTGGCGATTGGCAGCAAGAGGAAGTCGGGCCAGAGTCCATTTTGATGGTGCGCCAATCAGACGCCGGTATCAAGGCATTCTACAACGTCTGTCAGCATCGAGGCCAGCGTCTTGTCGTTGAGAAGAAAGGGCATGCGGGTCGCTTCGTGTGTCCTTACCACAGTTGGGCTTGGAATACAGATGGTTCACTAGATTTTGTTCAGGATCCGGAGGACTTTCCCGAAGGCAACCCATGTGGGAAGTTGTTTTTGGCAGAAATACCTTGCGATACATTTGCAGGTTTTATTTGGGTCAATATGGATCCGGATTGTGTCAGTTTACGTGACTTTCTCGGACCGGTATGGGACGAGTGGACTGCCTACGGCATCGAAAAGTGGAAGCGGTACGTCGCGAAAACCACCCTGGCGCCGGTTAATTGGAAAATCGTGATGGATAACTTTAATGAGTCCTATCATGTCAACACGGTGCATCGACCCAGGGGTTCTGATGTGGAAAAACTGCGTATTCACTCTGGGGTAGACACCCGTTACACGACCTCACGCTTCGATATGGCAAATGAAGGCCACGGTCGGATGATAATGCTGGGCGGTTATGCGGGTCCTGCCATCGGTAAGACGGGGGTGGTGGGTGAACCCTTGGCGACAATCCTGAGAGAGTGGGATTTAGATCCTGACGACTTTGCCGGTAAGGGAGAGGCGACGCGTGAGGCGTTGCAACGGGCACGCAGGCGGCTTGGCCCGGCACGTGGCTACGATTATTTCGATCAACTTTGTGACAGCCAACTCACCGACGCTTATCACTACACGCTGTTTCCTAACTTCGCAGTGTCCTTGTGGGTCGATGGCTTCCACTTCCTGCGCGCGCGCCCCCACCCGACGGACCCCGAGCAATGTCTATTTGACAACTGGTGGTATGCGCCCAACCCAGAGGGTGTTGCTGGGCCAGTACGGACTACGGCCGGGCTGGTGGGGCGAGATGAGATTGTAAGTCACGAGATATTCAAGCCCGGGGAACAAAGCATGGGTCTCACCATCGATCAGGACATGTCGATTTTTCCCACCCAACAGATGGGCGTAAGGTCACGCGGATATCGGGGCTCTTACCTGGCTGATCAGGAGAGCCGTACGGCACGCCTGCACGAGTTGGTCGATGACTGTATAGCAGGGCGGCCGCCCTGGGAAACTTGAACGCGAGGCGCTGTCAGCGAGGCTTTGCGGAGAGGTCGATGTCGTTATGAGCAGCATTTTGTTGTTTGCATGTAGAGCAAGACCTTCGATTCGGTCAGATTATTTGCCGCAGCTACTGCAGGTCCTTATCGCCGCTACGGTTAACATGCATCGTGTCAAGCAGTGCAGGATTCGTTATGGTAAGTGGTCCTGTCCCTTGCGAAGCCAATGGACTTATCAGCGCAATGCCAAGGCCCGACCATACAGCATAGGCAATGCCCACGGGAATCGACTTTAATACCAAGGCAAGACAGTAGAATACCACGCTGTAAGTGATAATGACGAGGGTGCTGGGTAGCGGGTTGGAAAATCTGTTCGATGCTTTGATGGCCGAAGTGGCGGCCACCCCGGAAATAATCGCAATTGCAAGATAGAGGTAGGCCATGGCCAATCTCCTTGCAGCCCACTAATAGCCCAGTCGTAAATTCACCACATTCAGCATCGCTTCGCCCGACACATAGCGTCGCAGATTTTCTACCGCGATGATCATGCTGCGGCGGTTGCTGTCAGGTCCCGCCGCGGAAACGTGAGGTGTAATGATGACATTTGGCATGGACCAGAGCGGGCTGTCTTTTGGCAGCGGTTCAGGATCAGTGACATCAAGCCCGGCTCCAAATAGTTTTCCGGACTCAAGTGCCGCAATGAGATCGCCGGTGACGGTGCTTTTACCGCGGCCTACTGACAGGAAGATCGCTCCAGGTTTTACGGCGTCGAAAAAATCCTTGTCAAATATACCCGCAGTTTCTGGTGTTAAGGGCAGTGCGTTTACAATGACATCTGCTTCTCCCGCTAACTCGTGCAATGCTTCCGGCAGGCCCACTGTGTCAACGTAGTCGGGTCCTGTGCGTGAGGAGCGTCGTGTGGCTATCACGCGCATACCAAGCCCATGAGCCCGCCACGCAATCTCGGTCCCGATACCACCCAGCCCAACCACTAGTATAGTTTTGCCCTGCAATTCACCGAACGTTACTTTCGTTGCTGGTGCGCGATTGAATTTGGATTGTCTTTGTGCTTTGTAGTAACCGGGAAGGTTATGGGTCAGGGCCAGTAACATCGCGATTGTGTGCTCAGCGATGGCAGGACCTGACAGCCGCTTGTTGTTAGTGAATACGATCTTTTGGAGCTGTTCTTCTGTAGCGCCCTTGCACATGTCCATGCCGACGAAGTAGTGGTGTATCCAGCGCAGCTGACTTCCAGCCTGTTGCAGCACTGTCGGCGTGCAAATGCCGATGAGGCCATCAATCGATGCGAGCAAGGCCTCGGACGGTTGGCCCTGGATCAGGACGAGCTCGGTATCACCGACTGCCGCCTGCAAAGCCTGTTCGTACCAGCTGGTGGCATGCCCCAGCCCGGACGCGACCACAACGGCCACCTTTTTGGGCTTCCAGTCAGGGCGGTCGGACATCGGCGTCGGTGATGCGCGCAGCCCCAGTTCCTCTATCAGTACAAGGGCTTCGGCAGCGGCTGTGCTGTCAGCGCCTGCGGTCTGGGCAATCAACACGGACAAGCCCAAGGCGATAATCCAATGGCGGTATCGTGTCATTACGGTTCTCCGATAGTGTCCTATAGACTAGGCGCACTGGAGGGGTTTGGCGAGGTCTATTCAGCGGACTGTTGGTGCGCTGTGAATGCGCCACGGGTACCATAGGCACGTTGAGCCAGGCTGCGATGCGGCTGACGTGTACCTAATCGGAGGGCGGTGTAGCACATGCTGCGAAGAATCCTGCTGTTTCTCGCTGGACTAATACTGGTCGGTGGCGCTTGGGTATGGTGGGAGTGGGACCACATCGCCATCACCGCCAGCGCCCCTCACTGGCATCCTCCTGTGGCGGCAGCGCCCGCCGAGCCTGCTGCCCCTCGTGCGCCCTGCGCCGATTATGAACCGCTGCGCCGTGCCTGGTTTGGGGATCTCCACATTCACACACGGTACTCGATGGACGCGCGTGCCAGTGGCATGCTCGGTACTGTCGAAGACGCCTATCGCTATGCGCGTGGCGAAGAAATTGGACTGGGCCCCTTTGCCGGTGATGGCTCTGGTCAGCGTCGGGTGCAGATTAAAACGCCGCTGGATTTTGCTGCGGTGACCGACCATGCGGAGTGGATGGGTGAAGTTGTAGTCTGCACAGAGCCTGGCAGCCCTGCTTATGCGAGCCGGGAATGTTTGGCTTTCCGCGGTGAAGCGGAATCGCCCCGTTCTATTGCAACCCTTGTCGGTGGTGCCATGCCGCTGCTGAATCTCGTAGGCTTCAGGAACCGCAAGGCGGCTGTTTGTGGCCCCGACAACCGCTGGTGCCGGGAAAGCCTATTGAATGCATGGACACAAACCCAGGCAGCCGCAGAGCGGCATTACGATCGATCGCCTGACTGCACTTTCACCAGTTTTCAGGGTTATGAGTACAGTAACTCGCCGGGTCGTTCCAAGGTGCACAGGAATGTGATATTCCGCAATGAGAGGGTACCGGAATTACCCGTATCCTCATTGGAGCAGGGTAATCCCCTGGGTTTGTGGGAACAGCTTGATAAACTGTGTAACCGCGCTGAGGGGGACTGTGAAGTGATTGCGATACCGCATAATCCTAATGTTTCTAATGGTCGCCTGTTCCGGGTGCCCTGGCGCGACGAAACGTTGCCGGAGCAGCAGCGTCAGGCGCAGCTGAGGGCGCGCCTGGAGCCCGTGGTGGAGATGATGCAGGTGAAAGGTGAGTCCGAGTGCAAGTCGGGCATGTGGAATGTCTTCGGAGAGGATGAACTTTGCGATTTCGAGAAATTGCGGGCCGCTGAAGCCGAACCAGAGGACTGCAGAGACGATTATGGCACGGGCGCGGTGTTTGGGCTGGGGTGTCAGTCGCGCCTGGATTTTGCCCGTTATGCCCTCATTGAGGGCATGTTAGAGGCGGCGCGTATTGGCGTTAACCCCTATCGCTTTGGTTTTGTCGGTAGCACGGATTCGCACAACGCGAGCCCTGGCGATGTGGCGGAAGACCGCTACAACGGATGCTGTGCAAACACCGACAATACCGCGGCACAGCGGCTGGATCCCGCCCCTGACTTCGCCGGGCGAAGCCCTGCGGCCCGCAACCCCGGAGGCCTGATGGGCGTATGGGCAGAGGAAAACTCACGCGATTCACTGTTCGATGCCATGCAGCGTAGGGAGGTTTTCGCAACCAGTGGTCCTAGAATACAACCCAGATTGTTTGTCGGTGAGCGACTCCCAGACACCATATGCGAGGGTAATATGGCCGCGCAAGGTTATCGCTACGGTGTTCCCATGGGGGGCGTCATTGCAGATACACTGAGTGCTTCACCGCTGTTCGCTGCTGCGGTCACTGCTGATCCCGATGGTGGACTGTTACAGCGGCTACAATTGATCAAGGTGTGGTTTGACGAGCGGAGTGGCTTTCATCAGTCGGTGGTTGATATTGCCGGCACAGCGGACAACGGCGCGTCTGTCGATCTAGATACCTGCGCGGTTCTTGGCGCCGGTGAAACTCAGTTGTGTGGCATATGGCGGGACCCCGATTTTGACAGCGAACAGCAGGCGGCTTGGTATGTCCGTGTAATAGAAAATCCCAGCTGCCGCTGGAGTTGGCGACAGTGCCTGACCATGGATGAAAAGGAACGGCCGGCGACGTGTGCCGATCCGGCGATTCCCCGCACTATCCAGGAGCGCGCGTGGAGCTCTCCCGTGTGGTATGCGCCTGTCGCCGCTGATCCCGATATCGACTAGGTGATACGCGTTGTAGCCCTTAGGAGGGCATGATGTAGGCCTCGTCTGAGGGGGCCGTTTTCTGCACTGCCTGTGCTAAAGCACTTCCTCGAAAAAATTCAGCATAGCCTGCCAGGAGCGTCGGTCAGCACTGGCGTTGTAGACGGTGCCGAAATCACGGTCGTTCGCTTCCGGTCGGGTAAATGCGTGCATCGTATTGCTGTAGGCATTTAGTTGCCAGTCCGCTTTTTTGGCGTTCATTTCTGCCTTAAATGCTGCGACTTGCTCTGGCGGAACCAGTGGGTCGTCCTCACCGTGTAGTACCAAGATTTTGGTATCGACTGTTGTTGGCCCATCCAATCCGTTGCCTGCCAGCCCCCCGTGGAAGGTTACCACGCCCTTGATATCGTCGCCGGTATCGCGCGCGAGGTCGAGGACTGCGGTGCCGCCGAAGCAGTACCCCATGGCGCCCAAGCGCGATGTGTCGGCTCCAGGCAACGTTTTAGCAGCGGCCACCGCAGCGTGCATCCGCGCTAGCAACAAAGCACGGTTATCCATGTAGGGACCCAACGCTCTCATGAGGTCTGCTGTATCACTCCAAGTCTTGCCCTCGCCGTAAATGTCGATTGCAAAGGCGAGGTAACCCGCATGGGCCAGCTTTTTGGATTTGCCTCGAACTTCGTCATTCAATCCGTCCCAGGCGTGGGCGACCAAAACAACGGGTAGTGCTCCGGTAGCGCCGGGCGCAACATAGTATTCGCCGCGACACGTGAGGTCGCCGGCTGGGTATTCGATCACTGCAGCTTTACAAGTCATGCCAATAGTCCTGAGTGTGCTCTCCAATGAGAATCGTTAGAAAGTAGAGTTACTTACGCCGCCATCGACGACCAGACTCTGGCCGACAATATAACCGGCATACGCGCTGCAGAACAGTGCGCAGATTGCGCCAAATTCGTCGATGTTGCCAAAGCGTTGTGAAGGAATCCGCCACTCCCTGACCCAATCTGCCACTACCTGCTCATAGCTTGTGCCTTGCGCTTGCGCCATCTGCTCGAAACGCGCCTGCGTGGTGGCGGTGTGGTGCATACCTGGGAGGAGGTTATTGATGGTGACATTGTGTTTTGCAACCGCTTTGGCGACAGCGACGGTATAGTTTGATAGGGCAGCGCGCGGGGGGCCGGAAAGCATGCGTATTTCGGTGGGGAACTTGGAGGCACCGGTAGAAATATTAACGATGCGTCCAAAACCTCTCTCGCACATGCCGTCTACCGTTGCGCGGATGAATTCAACAGGACTGATCAAGCCGCTCGCGAGGTGCTCGTGCCACTGCTCTGCCGTGATGTCGCGAAAGTCCGGTGTAAAAGGGGCCGGTGAACAGGTGCCTACCAGAATATCCGGATCGGGACAGACAGAGAGAATTTTTTCTCTGCCAGCCGCACTGGCGTGGTCTGCCACTATGGTGGTGACAGCAGCTCCCGTAGCCAGCCGAATTTCGTCAGCAGCAGCCTCTAAGCGTCCCGCCCCGCGAGCAGAAATGTACAGTTCGACGCCTTCAGCCGCGAGTGCCTTCGCGCTGCCCTTGCCGAGACCGGCGCTGCCTCCATTGACTAGCGCCTTGCGGCCCTTGATGCCCAGGTCCATGTTGTCCTCGCCGGCTACCAGGTGTTGGTATGCAGAAACGCATCGAGGTCTTTGCGTGGGCCTGCTTTAAAGGTCGTTCCGTGGGTGTGAGCGATGGGGATCAGGGCTACTTGGGTATACCCCTCAGGTATCCCCAGCAATGCGCCCACCTCCCGTTCATAGGTCAGATGTAATGTCGTCCAGCACGTTCCCAGGCCCCTTTCGCGTGCCGCCAGCATGAAGCTCCATACAGCGGGCAGGATTGAACCGTAGATACTGGCGAGCACACCTTGAGTCAGGCCAGGCGCGTCCGGGCGCCCGGCACAACAGGGGATGAGCATGGCCGGCACTCGGGCCATGTTATCCGCCAGATAGCGTGCAGAACTGAGAACGCGTTCCTGTGTGGGCGCCATTGATGGGTCGTCTAGGTGTTGTTGCGTTGGCTGGTTAGGGCTCTTTTCGTAGTCATTAAACGCCCTCAAATAAAAGTCTGCGATGGCCTGCTTTTTTGCCTCATCGGTGACGATGACGAAGTGCCACCCTTGGGAATTTGAACCGGAGGGGGCCTGCAAGGCGATGTCAAGACAGGCGCGGAGTGCAGACATGGCTACCGGCGTGTCGAAATCGAGGCGCTTGCGCACGGCACGCGTAGTGGTGAGAACCTCGTCGGCGCTCAGGTTGAGTTGGGGCATGGGCGCTCCTGTCAGGTCCAATTGTGGGAAGGGGAACGCCTTGCAGTCTAGGGTATATGCGGGCTAAATAAAACAGTAGGGACTGATTGTTTTAAGCTAACCCCTTTGCTAGCATGCAGAGTGCTTGGCGATGTCCTCGAGACGATCGCTCCA
Source organism: Halioglobus sp. (assembly GCA_013214285.1). Taxonomy (GTDB): domain Bacteria; phylum Pseudomonadota; class Gammaproteobacteria; order Pseudomonadales; family Halieaceae; genus Marimicrobium. Next base: position 13,630 of record JABSPW010000008.1, read on the forward strand.
TTTTTTCAAAGCAGGCCAGACAGTGGATTTTTCCCTGAGTGAAGAGCAGGTATTGCTGCGCGACAGTGTGGGCAAATATGTCCGAGATACGTGTGATGTAGAGCGTCATCGCAAACTTTCGGGGACCGCGCTTGGCTTTGACCCTGCCGCCTGGCAGCAGTTCGCGGAGCTCGGTTGGCTGGCGGTACCCTTCAGTGAAGCCCTTGGGGGTATTGGTGGGGGCGCTGTCGATCTGATGGTGATGTGCGAAGCCTTTGGTAAGGGTCTGGTCCGGGAGCCTTACCTGCACACCGTGGTCACCTGCGGTGGTCTTTTGCAGCGCGCGGGCAGTCACCAGCAGCAGCGACAGTATCTGCCCGCGATTATGGATGGCAGCGCCCAATGGGCATTCGCGTTCGCCGAACAGTGCGGCGGTTACGATTTGACCCGGCTTACCACTACTGCTCGGCAGGACGGTAGCGACTATATTCTGGATGGTGTCAAGCGCGCGGTACTGAACGGCCACTGCGCGAGTTACCTCATTGTGACTACCCAAGCGAGCAGCGGGGTGACTCTGTGGCTGGTCGATGCGCTGGCCGAGGGTGTCACACGGCAGGATTTTGTCGCCCTCGATGGCAGTCGCGGTGCCGATGTGCACTTCAGTGGTGTGCGCCTTGAACCTGCGCAGCGGTTGGGTGAGACGGGCCAGGGCATGGCCGCGTTGGTGTCGGCACTGGATCTTGCCATTGTCGCCATGGGGGCGGAGGCCCTAGGCTCGATGTTGGCTCTTCTTGACGCCACAGTGGCGTACACTAAGACACGTCAGCAGTTTGGCCAGCCGATCAGCCAGTTTCAGGCCTTACAGCACCGCATGGCAGATATGTATATGGGCGTCGAGGAGACCCGATCACTGGTTCTCAACGCCGCGATGCTGATGGATGAGGGTAATCCAGATGCTGCCCAGGCCTGCGCCGGGCTCAAGGTAAAATTGGCGCAGGCCGGTCGCTGTGTAGCCCAGGAGGCGGTGCAGCTGCACGGTGGTATTGGCATGACGGATGAGTTGGGAGTCAGTCATCACTACAAGCGGCTTATGGTGCTCTCCAGGCTCTATGGAGATGAAGCCTGGCATCTGCAGCGTTTTGCCGACTTAACGGCGGATCACGTCGCCTGACCTGCAGCAGAGGGTATAGGGGCCGCGGCCGTGGCGTCCTTGCTATGGCCTGGTTCCGAACTGAGCGGGCAAATCATTTACGTAGGGGGTTTTTGCGACCCGCGTCGTCTGTTATAACAGTAGTCGGACCTGTGACTCCATAAATGATCTGATAGATCAACGATAAGAACAGCCGCAAGCCGGCGAGGGGAAGTATGCATTTTCCTGCACTGTCCATGATCAGACTTTTCATTCCTGCCTGCGGCGCACTGATCGCCGCGTGTGGCGGTGGTGGCGGTGGTGGCACTACCAGTCTCGCGGATAACACCCGTGTTCAGGACGCAGCACCGGTCATACAGCAGCTGACCTACGCAGGGGATATCGCGCCTATCGTGCAGGCGAAATGCATTGGATGCCACAACGCGGGCGACAACCCTCTGGCACCCTTTTCCCTGGAGGGCAAGACGCGGGCAGACGCATTCAAGTCGGCCATTCATTTCAGCGTAGCGGATGGGTCGATGCCGCCGGTAGGCGCGTTGCCGCTGACAACTATTGAGCGTGCCAAGCTATTGGCTTGGGCGCAAAACGCGCCCTACGATCCGGCGTCAGAAATCTTGCGGGTACCTCTGATTGAGGCGCTTGCCTGGGATGTGCAGCCAAAGAATCGCGACGCTTTTATTGACCGTCGGCCGGATGACGTGGATTGCCCGCGTGGCACCGGCTGGTTGGTGGAGGAGAGCGAGTTAGAGGTGCGTACGGAGTACTGTAACTATCTCTCCCTATCACAACAAAGTCTGTTGTCGTTGCCTGCGGCTACGCAGCTGGAGTTAGTATTGAGTCATAGTGCACTGAATTTCAACGCACCGGCCAATGCCCACATCGCCATTTCTATTGCCGGTTCGATTATCTGGGAGACCACGATAGCCATTCCCAGTGGCAACAATATCCTCAAAGAAACGTTAAACCTGCCGATCGCGATTCAAGCGGGGGATCCAATTGAGTTCCATTTGCAGAATCATGGGGACAATGCGTACACCTTCCATTCTCTGGATGCGTTGGTGTCCAGTGACGAGGAGCTGACCTACTGTCCCTCTTATGACAGTACGTTTGAGGCCATCCAGGCTGTGGTGTTTGAACAGGCCGGTTGTGCCAACTCGCTGTGCCACGGTGATGCTACTGCCGGTGGTCTGGATCTGTCTCCGGGTGTTGCCTGGGAGAATATCGTTGCCGTGCGGGCAACCGGGTCCTCGTTGCTGCTCGTGGACCCACGGAAACCCGCGGAAAGTTACCTGTACCATAAACTGTCTGCTAAAACCTTCCCAGGCTCTTACGATATTGCCGGAGCGGAGATGCCCAGTGCCGGCCCCGCCATTTCCGCTGGTCAGCTCGAGGCCTTACGTCTGTGGATTGAGGCCGGTGCGCCGAGGCAGGGGTCAGTTGGCGATACCCTGGGCCGCGGGGAGGACGAGCTTGAACGACTGCTTGGGGTGTGTTTACCCGAAGCGGAGGCGATAAACACGACGCCTTTGCCTCCCCCCCCGCCAGAGAAAGGTGTTCAGTTGGCGATGCCGCCGCACGATGTGCTGGCTGAGGACGAGCGTGAAATTTGCTTCGCGGTATATGAAGATTTTCGGGATGTTATTCCGGCGGAGTACCTGGATGAATCTGGCGATCATTTCTTTCTCGCCAGCGGGGAGACACGTGAGGATGCGTTTACCCACCACAATCTTGTCTATCAAGCATTGGTCGGGGTCGAGGATATTCATCATCCAAGTTTTGGTGAGTGGACCTGTGTTGGCGGCGGTCGCAATGGTGAGACCTGCGAGCCCACGGACCTTGCATCCTGCGGAACGGGCAAATGTCGCAGCGAGATGAAAGATAGCATTGCCTGTCGCGGTTTCGGTCCGCCCGTGGAAACGGGTGATGGCGGGATTCTGGGGCTAGGATCGGGTCCGGACCGGGAGGGATTTTATTCCCTGTACCCGTCACATGGCATCTTTTACTGGAACTCACACGCGTTCAACTTGACGACAGAGGATGGAGTGCACCACGTTTGGCGTAATCTGCATTTCGCCGATGATCGCCGTTTTCGCGCGGCCCGTATCAATGAAATCTCCAGTATCACTGCCGGAGCAGGCACGCCAGCCTTTGGGAAAAAGACCGTGTGCCGTGATTATGTCTTCGACCAAGGAGATGGGCTGCTGTCACTCAACTCGCATACACACAAGCGCGGCGAGCGCTTTTTCATGAAGGTAGGCGACGAGTTGGTGTACGAGACGTTCACCTACGACGAACCCCTCAACAAGGTGTTTGAGCCGGCGCTGGTCTTTAATAGTCCAGACCCGGCAGAGCGCACACTGACCTATTGCGCGACCTATAACAACGGTGTCAATGCGGACGGTTCACCTAATGTTGAGATCGTCACGCGCTTGTCACGCAGGCCGGAAAACGCGTTTCCCTGCAGACCTACCGCGTGTGTTGCGGGGAATGTAGGTGCGCCATGCGCTGGCCGCGATGACAATGCTTCCTGCGATTCATCTCCTGGTGCGGGTGATGGTTGGTGTGACGCCTGCGTCATACAGCCCGGTGTATCCAGCGATGATGAAATGTTCATCGCACTGGGTAGCAAACTGCCCGACCACGATGCGCTGATGTCTGCACATAGTGGGCACGGTCGAGCGAGAGTGCGCATCGACAGTCCGGCGAGTGGAGATATATTTGCCCCCGGTGACGCGGTGCCGCTGGCGTTCGGCTTTATGCATTTTGACCTTGTGCCTCCAGAGGATCATGGAGGTCACGGGCATGGCGACGTCGGCAATCATGACGGCGACCACAATGATCCCGGAGGCGAACACGGCCATATTAATGAAGGGCACTACCACATCTATCTTGATACCGACGACGACGGCGCGGATCATATAACAGACTGGGCGCCCAGGAATACGTTGGTGCTGCCGGCCGACATTGCGTCGGGTCCCCACGAGATCCGTATCAGTTTGCGGGCGCCGGACCACCACGCGGTGGGCGCGGAAGCCAGGGTTACAATCCAGGTAGAGTAATGAGGTGTGGGCGCTAATCGTTGCTATGGCGGCCGATGGCGGAAGATTCCCCTTCCTCGAAAATTTCTTCCATGCGATCGGTGAGGTAATGCAGCAGGCGTTTCACGCGTGCCTCGCGATTGATCATCAGTTGTGCGCCGGCCATGCCCTCCATCATGCACTTGGTGACGTCCATGGCTAGCGTAAAACGATCGCCGCGGTCGCGCCACTCCGTGAATAACTCCCCATTGGTTTCACGGATATGTTCTTCGAATAATTGCTGGGAGTTCTCCAGTATAGATCGCAATTCAGGATCGGTGCGGCTGGCGACGCACAGTTCGTTGTACACCGTAAACAGGTCTCCGGTGAGGTGATCCCAGTAGGCATCTATGCCTGCACGGCGTCGGTCGGCACCGGTCAAGGTCGCAGGAATGTTGGCTACCTTTTCTGTGTAGTCCTCGAGTAATTTATCGTGGAGATACTCAACCGCTGCCTGGATCAGCTCGGTCTTGGACGGAAAGTGGTGCAGCATCGCACCGCGCGAGACACCGGCAGAGCTGGCCACCTTGGCAGTGGTGACATTGGTATAACCTAACACCACAAAGCAGTGGATGGCGGCGTCCAGGATGCGATCGCGGGTCATCGCGCTTTTCTGTGCCTGCCAGCTCACATCCTCGCCGCTTTGCTCACCAGCGGCTCCCTTCGGGCCATTATGCGTCTTGCCGGCCATGGGCTTTCAATCCTTTTTCAGTGTTAAAAACAAGCCGGACTGATTAAATCAGTCCGCATGCCGCATTATTATACCCTTTTGCCGGGGCCCGTTAAGTGCATTTTATGGCCATTGCGTCACGCCGACGCACTAGGCATGGATGCAGCCCATATTCAGGTACTTGATCTCAAGGTAGTCATCGATGCCGTACTTGGAGCCTTCGCGGCCGATACCGGATTCCTTGACGCCACCAAAGGGTGCCACCTCGGTAGAAATGATGCCCTCGTTGATGCCCACGATGCCATAGTCCAGCCCCTCTGCTACGCGCCAGATGCGGCCGATGTCCCTGGCGTAAAAATAGGCGGACAGGCCGAACGGGGTGTCGTTGCCCATGCGGATGGCATCTGCTTCGCTACTGAAACGGATCAATGTGGCCACAGGCCCAAAAATTTCCTCGTGGTAAATGGCCATGCCGTCGTTGACGTCGCTGAGTACGGTGGGCATGAAAAAACCGTGTCCGTAGGCGTCGCCGACACGGCCTCCGGTCAGCACTTTTGCGCCTTTCGCTGTCGCCTCGTTGACCAGTTCGGCCACCTTGGTCACCGCCTCATCATTGATTAGTGGGCCTATTTGTATACCCTCCTCAGCACCGTTACCGACCTTGAGTGCGTTGACGGCCGCGACCAGTTTAGTTGCAAAGGCATCAAAAACGCTGTCCTGCACCAGAAGGCGGTTGGCACATACGCAGGTTTGTCCCGCGTTGCGGTATTTCGATGCCATAGCGCCCATCACTGCCGCATCCAGATCCGCATCATCAAACACGATGAACGGCGCGTTACCGCCGAGCTCCATAGAAGTTTTTTTCACGGTGCCGGCACACTGTTGCATCAGCACCTTGCCAATTTCGGTAGATCCGGTGAAGGTGAGTTTGCGCACGATGGGATTACCTGTCATTTCGCCGCCAATGGCTCGCGCGCTATTGCCGGCGATGACACTGAACACTCCAGCGGGAACCCCGGCTCTAGCAGCGAGTTCCGCCAGCGCTAGCGCGGAGAGCGGCGTGGCCGTGGCTGGTTTAAGCACTACGGTGCAGCCCGTGGCCAGAGCCGGGCCAACCTTACGCGTGATCATGGCAATAGGGAAGTTCCAGGGAGTAATTGCAGCGACCACCCCAACGGGCTGCTTGATAGTTACAATGCGCTGGTTCGGATTGTTTGCCGGAATCGTATCACCATATACTCGGCGTCCCTCCTCGGCGAACCACTCCACGAAAGCAGCACCATAGGCCACCTCACCGCGTGACTCGGCTAGGGGTTTACCCTGTTCCGCTGTCATCAATTGTGCCAGGTCCTCCTGATTGGCCATGATCAAAGAGAACCATCGTTTTAATATGTCAGCGCGGGATTTCACCGTTGTCTTGCGCCAACTCTGAAAAGCTTTGTCCGCAGCTTCTATAGCGCGGCGTGTTTCATCGGCACCGGCATTGGGGATGCTGATGATTTCTTCCCGTGTAGCCGGGTTAAGAATGGGCATGGTCGCGCCGCTGTCAGCGTCTACCCATTGGCCGTCGATATAAAGCCGCGAGCGCAGCAGCGATGGGTCGGTAAGTTTCAACATCTGTAAGGGTTCTCCTGATTTAATACGGGCTTACTTCCCCGCCAGGTGCGCGACGACTGGAGCGAATGCTTCCACCATATTGTTCTCTCCGTCGTCTAATACGGTAACATAAGATATGCCGTAGGTTTCTCTGCGACGCTCCAGTTCTTCGCAAATAAAGTCGACGCTGCCAATCAAGCAGTGGGGGTGGTTAAGGATATCCTGGTCGCTCATGCCCAGTGCTTCGCCAACCGCGGCTGCAGTAGACCGTTGATGATCTGTGATGACTGTGTTGTAGGCGCCGATTTCCAGTTCGACCGTGTCGAAGCGACCGCCGGCACCGTTTTTGATCCAGTGTATTTTTTTAGCCGTGGCGTCGGCTAAACCAGAGGCCATACCTCCTGGCCCCAGCATCCCAGCACGGTTGTTGAAATTCAGGCTGACGATATCCGCTTCTTGCCCGGCAAATTCTAATATCTTTTTGCTACCGCCTCCGATCATCAGGGGTGGCCATGGTGATTGCACCGGCGAGGGTGTGCCGTGGAAGCCGGACCAGCGGATCGACTCTCCGTCAATATTCAGTGGCTCGCCGCGCATGAACGCTTTATAAGCGTGAACAGATTCGGTAAAACGTAGGAAGCGCTGCGGAAATTCATCGAAGGCTAAATTAACCGCTTCATATTCGTTCCTGATCCAACCGGCACCTAGCCCGAATTCCAATCTGCCGCCGGACAGGTAGTCCATAGTAGCCGCTTCTTTTGCAAGAATAATCGGGTGGCGGTAGTCGTTGCAAAACACCCGACAGCCCACGCGTAAAGTCGTACTTTGCTCCAGCGCCATGGCGATCGCGGGCACGGCTCCCAGGAGTTGCGGTGGGTGGAAGGTGCTGTCCAGCGCCGGACCGGAGCTGAGGAAGTGATCGGCGAGATGAAACGTGGAATAGCCAAGCGCTTCTGTCTTGGCAATGAGGTTGCGCCAGTTGGCGGGCGAGTCCGTATTGAAGGCTTGCAGTGAAAAACGAAACGGTTTGCTCATGGTGTGTGACTCCGGGCGGCTCACGCCGGTTTGGCGATGGCGACAGGGATACAACTCTGGCGTGGTATGCCCGAATATTTTTCAGTGTCTTTGCGGTTGTTCACGAGGCGGTTGGTGTTGCTGCCGATTTCTCGTACTTTGCCGTCCGCACCCACTAATGGGTCTGGTGAGTCACCCCAGCAATGGGCCATTGAGACCACACCCGGGCGCACGTCGTCGCTGCGCGCTGCCACCGCGGGAATCTCCCCGTGTGCAGAGCGTATGCGGATAATCTCACCGTCGGCGATGCCCAGTGCAGCGAGGTCGCTGGAATGAATAAAGGCGGGATTGGTGGTGCCTTTCGCCTTCAATAGACTGAGCTCGGGACCTGTAGAATTATAGGTATTCTTCATGCGCCGGCTGATCAACAAATGTGGGAATTCTGTCGATCCAGCGTCATCGAGGTCGCTATAGGCTGCGGCCAGCTCTTCCTCCAGCCCCGGAGGATACAGTTCCAGCCGCTCTTGTGTTTTTGGATCTGCCGCTTGCACGAAGACGTCGGGTACGTCAAAAACTTTGCCACCGTCGGTGTCGCGGATGTCTTCTATCGGCACACGTGAGCCCGCTGTTATGGCCTTTAGTATCTCGAACTTGGTGGGCTTTTTTCCCATATTCAGGGCGGAGCCATTATCCAGCGTAAGTTGCAGGCCCATGCGCTGGCCGAGTTCCCAAAAGACCTCCCACTCCTCAATCTTGTCCCCGTCCGCCTCTACCACGGCCTTTGTATATTGGGAGTAGGGTTGATCGTGCCAAATGTCTGTGAGCAGTGTCACATCTTCTCGCTCCAGGCATAGTTTTGGTGCGAGCACGTAGTCTGCTAGTTTTGCCGTCGGCGACATCTTCAAGTCGACACAAACTAACAGTTCCAGAGACTCCAACGCGCGCAGGGTTTTCTCCTGATCAGGGAAGGCGAGCAGGGGCTGACCGCCGACCACAATAAGTGCCCTGATCTGCCCTTCGCCTGCGGTGAGGATTTCATCGCTGAGCACTGCTGTGGGCATCTCGGCTTTGGGGCCGTACGGTGACAGTACCGTAATCGCGCCGACGTCATCTGCCACCCGGCTTTTAAGGGCGCCGTCCAACCACTGGGGTTGTGGACCAGTTGCCTGGGCTAGTCGCGGAATATCCGCGGTGAGAACCCCAGGGTTCGGCATGCGCTCTCCTTCGCGGCAGAAGCGACCGCAGATCGCATTCAGCGCTTGTACAAGGTGTTGCAGCAGATTGGGATGTCGACCCATTTCGGGTCCGGTGCCCGTGTGGGCGGTGCCTCGAGGACCTGCGCCGAACAGTCGGGCTGCCTCCACGATTTGTTGTGGGTCGATCCCTGCGGCTTTCGCCACTTTATCAGGAGTAAAGCGCGCTACCTGTGCGGTCAGCGTCTCGAAGTGCGTGGTGTGTTCTTCACAGAACGCCTTGTCGTAGAGCTCCTCGGTAATGATGACGTTTATGAGGCTGGCCATGAGCGCAGCGTCATGTCCAGGTCGTACTTGCAGGTGCAGATCGGCGCGCCTGGCCACCTCAGTCTCACGCGGATCGATACAGATCACTTTCATGCCCCGTTTACGGCCTTCACGCATTGCGTTGGAAGGACTGAAAGAGGGTATACCACCGGGAATTGAGAAGTGCGACACCAAGGTGTTGCAGCCTATGATGAGTGATACATTCGAGTCGTTCCACATGTGCACGCCACCGTTCCACCAGCCCATACGTGCTGGGCCAATGGCAACCTTGGCAGGTTGATCAATGGTGACGCTGGCGTAATAAGAGGGTGAATTCATGCTGGCGTGGAAAGCACGGGCGAGGTCATGCGCCGCTGAATTCTGATAGGAATAGGTGCCATTGTAGCTGGCTATGCTGCGTGGGCCATATTGCTCTAAGATATTCTGCAACGCACCCGCAATCTCATCCAGTGCCTGTTCCGTGGCGATACTCTCATGCGTCCCGTTGCCGCATTTTTTCTGTGATTGCTGCAGGCGTGTGTGATGGTTGATTTGCTCGATGAGCTGGCGTCCTTTAATACAGGTGTAGCCGCCGTAGACCGCATTACTGGTATCAGGGTCCAGTGCGATCAGTTTGTTGCCCTGAACCGTTGCCTCCATAGGGCAGTAGGCATGGCAAAAGCGGCAATAGGTTTTAACTGTTTTGCTCGCCATGACGCTGTGCTTTCCCTCTGGTGTGCCGACGTTTACTCGGTGAAGAAGTCAGCCCGGGGCTTACCCTCCGGGTCATAGACCGGCTCTTCCCGCGCGACCTTGAACTTTGAGACCTCGGTGTCCTTGACGCCATATTTGCCGAGTGTGGCAAGCATGTTTCGGTAGTAGGGCCCTGCAAGATGCGCCGCCAGATCCTCCACCGAGTCCCAGTTTTCGTAAACGTATACCCGGGTATCGGAAGTGGGGTCGGCAGACCACACATAGTGCCTGCAGCCTGTCTGAGTGCGCGTCTCCGCTACCAGCGCGGCAGTCTCGGCAAGTGCCTTTTCCCGGTCACCGGCGGGAAGGTGGATCGAGCCGTTGATGAGAACAGTCATATGCGGTAATCAATCGTTATCCGGAAGGTGGGAAACAGTAGCAGAGTAACGCGGTCAAAACAATCAGGGTTGACTGATTTTTTAGTAACCGTTATGTTGCCACGATGACCAGCCTGATGAATCGCCAGTACTTCCTGGCCTCGCGCCCGGTGGGCGTACCCGACGCCAGCAATGTGCCCTTTCGGGATGTCCCGGTATCCGACCCTGCTGAGGGGGAGGTCGTCCTGCGCAATCAATATATTTCGTTGGACCCTGCGATCCGGGGTTGGATGGGTGATGATCCGAATTACATCGAGCCCATCGCGATTGGTGATGCGGTGCGCAGTTCGGTTATAGGTCGGGTGGTGAAGAGCGCGAGCCCGGCTTTTGCGGTGGGTGATGTCGCCCTGTCTGTCGGCGCCTGGGAGGCCTACACCACAGCGCCAGCAGCGATGCTCAATAAACTGGATGAAAGTGCCGGCGTGCCCTTAAGTCTGTTTCTCGGCGTTCTGGGACCTACGGGCCTCACCGGCTACTTTGGCTTGCTGGACGTGGGACGGCCGCAGCAGGGTGAGACCGTGCTGGTGAGTGCAGCCGCCGGTGCCGTGGGCTCTGTTGTGGGGCAGATTGCAAAGATGCAGGGCTGTCGAGTGGTCGGGATAGCCGGTGCCGAGGATAAGTGTCGTTGGTTACGTGAAGAGCTTGGCTTTGACGCGGCGTTCAACTATAAAACATGCAGCAACTATGTGGCTGCAATTCGCGAAACCTGCCCGGACGGTGTGGACGTTTACTTTGACAATGTCGGCGGTGCAATACTTGATGCGGCTTTGCTGTGTTTGAACAAGTATGCACGGATTGCCGTGTGTGGCTGGATCTCCACCTACAACGAGTCCCATGCGCCCGGTCCCGATAACCTGTGGCAGCTGGTTGCGGAAAGTGTCACCATGCAGGGGTTCACGGTTATCGACTACATGGATCGTTTCCCTGAGGGCGTTGCTCAACTCGCAGAATGGGTCATGGCAGGGAAGCTTCAATTCCGCGAAGAAATGGTAGATGGTCTCGACAATATCCTGCCGACTTTCTTACGACTGTTTGACGGCTCCAACCAGGGCAAGCTGCTGATCCGGATTCCCGAGTAAGATTCAGGTCACACCGAACATAATCCCTGCGTCTGTCAATATGATGCGTCTCCCATCCGAACGCGGAAAAAGGTTTAATCGATAGTGTGCTTTGTGACGTTGATTTCGTGATCGAGCTGATGGCGTGTGGACGTTGGACCATGGCGGTTTTGTGTGCTTGGTGGGGCCTGCGTTCGCATCGATGCAAGCCCTGTCGCTGTCGAAGACTCTTGCTGCATGCTACTACAAGGGAGCCTGGCCCAGCCCTGACTAATGCGTGTGCGCACTGACGCGAACAACAGCTCCAGAGCCGCGGGGATGCAGCGGCCCTGCAGGGTTCGGGGCGGTGTCATTGCGATTCAGAATAATATTCCAGTGCCATTGAGTATAAAGGCATTGACGGTGTTGTTTCCCTCTTGAAAACTCGCTTCTGGAACGATAATCGAGAACTCATTTTGATGGCCAATCAGATATGTTTTGCCGACAGCTCGGACTACGCCATTGACTGCGATCGCGAGATCAAAAGGTGCCTTGAGACGAGGTTGAGGTTGTACCCGGCCGGTGATTGTCACGGGTAAAAAGTCCTCCGATAAATCAATTTCATCAAACTGTTCGGGAGAGTCGATTTCGACTCCGTTACTGAAAGCTGATTTAAAGACGTTGGCGGGCTGACCGAGTGCATCCCGGCGCAGGTCAAGGCCGTAGATTACGATAGGGTCGTCTCCCGAACCGAGCAATGCAGTCTGCGTATCGACGGCTTCAAACTTCTCGTCCATCGTCGGCTCATAGAACACAATGTCTTTCGATGTCTTCAAATAAGCTCGCTTCCAGGGCTTGGTGTCCTGACTGGAATGGCGCATGGGAACGCCATCGACCTCAAACGGTAGTGGTGTCTCGAGGATATCGGCGATAGTAGGAAGGATATCGATGGTTTCAACATTACTATCGGTTACCTTGCCTGCCTCCTGATTGGGATGCTTTATGAGCATGATGACAGGCAGTATATCCATGTAATTGGTGGCGCTGAGGGTTCTGCGCCTGTCATTAACGCGATAACTTGCGCCATGGTCGCTGGTAATGATCAGTAGTGTCTCGTCCCAAATGCCAGATGACTTTAGCGCAGTGACAAGTTCGCCTAAAAGTTTGTCGACGTAGCCAAGCTGCAGCAGAGACTGTTGATGGTGTCGCGCAGCTGCCCATTCATGAACCCAGGTGCCGCGGGCGTTCTTACCAGTTTCTGAGGTTGTGGCCCACAGACTGTTTCTGTAATGTTTTCCAGAAGGAAGATACTTGAAAGGCGCGTGCGGTAGCAGGACGTGGATATAGTGAAGACTCGGAATCTTACCGTCGTCAATCGAGTCAACAAATTCACGGAAAACTTCAACTTCATCGTTGTTTATTTGCCAGGGACCTACAATATCCCGCAGCCATCGTACCTTTCGCACGCTTTTATTGTTGCTTCCACCGCTTCCGTCGGCCAGAAAATTCCCCCAGTTTTGATTGATGTGTGGCAGTCGAGAAGTCATGCCCTCCGGGGCGATAATGTGTAAATAGATGATTGAGGCGTCTACGCAAAGTGAGATCAATCGACTGTCACCAGAATTTTTTCTGTCTGGGCATAGTTGCGATGGGCATATGCTTGTCACACTCTCCCAGATATTGAGATGATGAGATTCTCCTAGAAAAGAGAACAGGCTTTGCGGAAAAATCTCTGCTGTTGGTAAGCGGTGTTCTTCTGTGGGCAAGTTTCCAGTCAGTATAGAAGGCAGTGATCTGAGCGTGCCTGCTGCTACCGTAGTGGCATTGCGATACCACGTAGACGAAGCCGCTAATTGTGAGAAGTTAGGATAGCGAATCGGGTCAATCATATGATTACTATCCATTAAGGAAACTAAGGGAAGCTCATCAAAAACCACCATGACGATATTGGTTGTCCCGTGTGCTTTTTTGGCAACAGCAATCGGAATTTTTGTGAACAGTAATGATTTGATAGGCGACAGAAAGAGGAAGTTTACTGGAAACACAAGCAATGCAATTGAGAGCAGGCTCACCATGCTTCTGGCCGCGGAAGCTGTGCAGTACACAGTTGCCATGGCTGAGCCGAGGAGGCAGGCGGCCACAAGTATTTTGACATCAGAGAGCCCATTGAACATTTTGAGTATCGGCAGAGCGATCAACGCAGTGAGCAGGGCGATAAACACCAAATGTATGCCCACTCTGGCGCGTCTATGTAATCTGTTACAGAGGATCTCGATGGCGACGAGGATAGCAGGTACGACGAATAACAATGCGAGTGCAAGCCAAATAATATCGCTTGGTTCGGCGTGATTCGCGACAAAAAACTCTGGTGATCGTGCAAGCAGACTGAAGACTGGTTGACTGACTGCGATCGAGCACAGTGTAAAAATATGTAGGTACTGTGTTTTCGACTGTTTCCAAAAGGGTGTCACAGCGAAGAATGGCCTGTTACACAGCTGACTGAACAATTTGACGAGACGAAATGGTGCGCGTGTGTAGCACGACGAAATTTCGCCTTATAGAATTTCGCATCACCCTACGGAGAGCGGGGTGTGCTGTGCAGAGCGCGGAGAGGCTCGGGAAAAATGGTGGCTATGCATCCGTTCAATGTGATGGCTTGGGGCCCTTTTACTTGTATTTCTTTGATAGATTGTTTGGACGCGGAAGAGTGTAGCAGATTGACCCGTTCTTTTCAGCTCGTCGCGAGCACATTACGGACGCTGTTCTTTTTTCGGACATTGCTCTGGTGGCAAAAAGGTTTTGGCATGCTTTCGGAATTGATTCCGATCAAGCATAGCGTCGATAGGTGCTGTTTTGACGGTTATATGCGAATGCTACTGATTTCGCAAAAAAATATTGAGGCCTCTTCGCCATCATCCCTCCCTGATGTGTCCGCGGTGAATGTTGCGAGCAACGTCTTCAGATGCAAATATAAAAACCTCATGCGTTGCCAGGGGGATGAGTGGTCTGCGGCATATCTTCTGTCTCAGAGGGTGCATGCCCCTGGCGATTCCGGCGTCACGTTTACAATAGTCGGGGGTGTTCACTGATCGTTCCGCCCTCCACTGGGAATTGTCCCCCTGTACAAAAACTAGCCTCGTCCGATGCCAGGAATAACGCCATGGCTGCCACCTCGTCGACCGTACCCATGCGCCCCATAGGCGACATGCGCTTGAGCATCGATTCAATCTCAGGGGTGGACTCCAGCGCACTGCGCAGGATGTTGGTCAGTGTGGCGCCCGGGTGGATCGAGTTGACTCGGATATTCAGCCCTTCTGTCGCGCAGTACACTGCGGCCGATTTCGTCAGGCCGACAAGGCCTGCCTTGGATGTCGTGTAGGCGACGTCGGGAATGGCTAGATACGAGGTTGTGGAAGCTGTATTGACGATTGACCCGCCGGTGCCATCGGGATGTTCGCGCATTAACTCGATCGCTGTGCGGCAGCCGAGCATGGCTCCGGTCAGGTTAATTGACAAGAGCCTATTCCAAGTCTCCAGATCCACCTCACTGATGGACTTTTCACTGACGATGCCGGCATTGTTGAGGAGGACGTCGAGTCGTCCATAGTCGTTGCGGATAAGCGCGGCTAATGCGCACCAGTCGTCTTCGCTGCTGACGTTGAGTGGAAAAAAGCGGCTATTAGTGTCCGAGGCAATGCGGGCCCCCGCTGCGGCGTTGGTGTCAGCGAGAATGACGTGTGCTCCTTCAACACTGAAGCGCCGAACCATGCCCTCGCCGATGCCGGATGCGCCGCCGGTGATAACAACGACCTTGTTGTGCATTCTATCGCCCATTTTTACAGGGGCGTGTAGGTGCCGCTCAGGTCCGAAGGTCCGTTATAGATAAAACAGTAGTCCCTTGACGTGAACAGCCATTCACCATCCACCTTTTCATACGTGTCATTGTAGCGGCTCAGCACGTTACTGCTATTGCCCTCTGGGTCTCGGGTGTACTCGTGTAGGTACCAATGGCCACTCGCGCTGTCACCAGAGATGTCGAAGAGGCAGGAGCTGGGCATCATCAACGCAAACTCGAAGCTGCCCATCATTTGTTTCCACAGCGCAAGTATATGGTCTTTGCCGCTGACCGGGTTACCCAGCAGGTTCCAGATGGCATCTTCCGCCCAGGTGGCAATCCAGGCGTTCGCGTCGACGCGGTTGACCGCATCGCAGTAACGGGCCATGAGGTTTCTCAGGGCAATTTCATCGGCAATGGCGTTCATGAGCAGTCCTTGGTGTTCGGGCAATGAAAAGGAAGCCGCTACTGTAGCGCCAGCGGCCCAGAAAAGAAACAAACGGGACTGTTTTTTAATGAGGCGAGCTGTTACCATCCTCTTACATGCTGGCATGGTCATTCTGATAACACTCGAGGTGAATTCATGGATTTAAGTGCATTTCCCTATTTGCAAGGTAACTACGCGCCCGTGGCGCAAGAGTGCGATTGGAGCGAGAGTGATCTCACCCTAGAGGGTAAGGTTCCCGACAAATTGGTTGGCGCGTTCATGCGCGACGGCGCGAACGCGGCCTTTCAGCCCAATTACTATGTCTATCCACTGGACGGCGATGGCATGGTGCACGCCATTTATTTCAAGGACGGTCACGTCGAATACAAAAATCGTTGGGTGGAAACAAATCACCTGAAGACGGAGCGGAAGTTCGGCCGAACGATCTACGGTAGCGTGGGTAAGTTGTTGCCCGTCCCGGAGGACGTAATAGAAGCCGGTGGAGAGCCGAGCCCGATCCGTAATACTGCCAATACCAATGTGTTGTATCACGGCGAAAAATTGCTGGCGATGTGGGAAGGTGGCTTCCCACATTTGCTCAATAACGATCTATCTACGGTCGGCCTCTACGACTACGAGGGCGCTCTGCAGCCGGGTGATGCATTGACTGCGCATCCCAAAATTTGCCCTGAAACGGGACAACTTATCTCCTGTACCCAACGCTGGGACAGTCCCAACTACTGGGTACAGATTTTTGACAAAAACGCCAAACATGTGAGAACTATTCCGGTTGAGTTTGAGCGTAAGAGTATCATTCACGACCTACAGATCACCGATAATTACATCATTATCTTCTATGCGCCTGCATTTCATAGCGTTGAGCAGGCCATGAAGGGCGAAGACCCTTTTCATTGGGAGCCGGAGCGGGGCAGCAAAGTCATCGTTATACCGCGCGATGGTCGTGGCAAGAATATGATATTCGAGACTGATGCGTTCTTCAGCTGGCATTATTGCAACGGTTTTGAAAAGGGTGGCAAGATTTTAGTCGACTACATATGGATCAGCTCCATTCCGTTTACGCAAGCTCAGGGCACGGGTGTTGAGAAGCAGCCGCGGCGCATGTACCGCATGACGTTGGACCCGAAGACAAAGAAAGTGACTCAGGAGCAGTTTTCAGATGTCTTTTGCGAGTTTTCCCGCGTGGATGAAAGACGCATGGGCAAGGAGTACCGCTATGGCTTTGCGGCTTCGTCAAATCGTGATTGGGGTGATGCTCACGGCTACAACTGTACCGGGCGTTACGATTTTGAGACGGGTGAAGTTAAGCTGTGGGAGTATGGCCCAGATGCGAATGCAGGAGAACCAGTGCACGTGCCCAATCCGGACAGTGATCGGGAAGAGGACGGCTGGATCATGTGCTTTGTATATAACCCGGAGGAGGGTGCGTACCTGTCCATCCTAAGTGCTGGTGATTTTGATGATGGACCCGTTGCTAAAGTGAGAATACCAACCCGTGTGCCTAATGGTTTCCACGCCAACTGGATGCAAGGGCTGACCTTGTAAGTCTGCTGGAGAGAATGATGGGTGATAACAAACGGACAAGGTTGACCAGTAAATATGACTAATCAGATACCTATCGCAGAGGGCCTTTTTACCTGGCCTGCTGCTAAGCCAGCCCTGTTGGGGAGTCGTTGCAGGAATTGCGGCATTGTGTCTTTCCCGGTGTCAAGTACCTGTATGGCATGCTCTAGCCAAGACATGGAAATAGAAGAATTGCCCGGTCGCGGCACCTTATGGACATGGACCATCCAGCAGTTCATGCCGAAATCGCCCTATCGCAGCGACGAGACACCCGAGACATTCCGGCCCTATGGCGTAGGCTATGTGGAGCTGCCAGGCGGCGTTCGGGTAGAGGGGCGGCTAACAGAGAATGACCCCAATAAACTGCAGATTGGGATGGAAATGGATGTGGTTTTTGAGCCATATCGCACCGAGGAAAACGGTGATGAAATCATTAATTTCTTTTTCCGACCTGTACGCTGAAGCGCGATAAAGATGACTGTGTGATAGACGAGAGAGATTGCAATGGACGTAGCAATTGTTGGTATCGGTATGCACCCCTTCGGTCGAACCCCCTCGCGTAGCGGCTTGCAACAGGGCGCTTACGCGGCGCGAATGGCGCTGCAGGATGCGGGAGCGCAGTGGAGGGATATGCAGTTTGCCTTCGGCGGCAGTGCCAGTGCGGGCAGTGCAGACGCCCTTGTGAATGAACTCGGTCTGACTGGCGTGCCGTTTATCAATGTCGCAAATGGTTGTGCAACCGGGGGGAGTTCCCTCATCGCTGCTTACAATGCGATCAAATCGGGGGAGTTCGAGCTTGGTCTGGTAGCAGGTTTCGATAAGCATGAGCGGGGTGCATTCAATGCCGATCCCGAGGCACTCGGTATCGGTAAGTGGTATGGCGAAGTCGGCATGATGATGACCACCCAGTTCTTCGCCATGAAAATACAAAAATACATGTACGATTACAACATCAGTGAAAGCACGCTCGCCAAAGTCGCAGAAAAGGCCTTCATTAATGGCTCCAAAAATCCGAATGCTTGGCGCACCGAGCCGATCGGGGTGGAGGAAATAACGGACTCGATGATGGTGAACGATCCCCTGACTAAATTTATGTTCTGCTCGCCCTCCGAGGGGGGGGTTGCGCTGGTGCTTTGCCGAGCAGAGAAGGCCGAAAAATACACCGACTCGCCAGTCTACCTGAAGGCGGCAACCCTAAAGTCTCGTCGTTTTGGGTCATTCGAGGTATTTGCGCCGAGCCAGGCTTTGGACCAGGTGGAGGGACCCACCGTCGATGCGTCCCGTGCCGCTTTCGAGATGGCGGCCGTCGGGCCTGACGATATCGACGTGATGCAGCTGCAGGATACGGAAGTAGGTGCAGAGATCATGCATATGGCGGAAAACGGCTTCTGCGAGCACGGCGAACAGGAGTCTCTAATCCAGTCGGGTGAAACTCGCATCGGCGGCAGTATGCCGATCAATACCGATGGCGGTTGTATTGCCAATGGCGAACCCATAGGCGCTTCCGGTTTGCGACAGGTATACGAAAACGTATTGCAGTTGCGCGGGCAGGCCGACGAGCACCAAGTCCCGAATGAGCCAAAACTCGCCTATACCCACGTCTACGGGGCTCCGGGCATTAGTGCGGTAACGATCTTGCAGCGCTAGACAAAAAGCGAGGTTTTTCCATGAACGAGAAAGTGAAGCTTACGCCGGAACAGATCGCTGCCCGTGATCCCTCAGAGTCTTTTCAGGATTTGCTAGATCTGGAAACGGTGCAAGTCCCCGCCGCGCTGCGGGACAGTACAGACACTTATCTCGGCTCTGATGACCTGTCTGTTGATCGCTATATTTGTCGGGACTTTTTCGACTTGGAGGTAGAGAGGGTCTGGCGAAAGACCTGGCAGATGGCCTGTCGAGAGAGCAGGCTAGGTAAACCGGGCGACTATGTTGTTTACGATATTGTCAATGACTCTATCTTGTTAACTCGTACTGATTCAGGTGAGTTGAAAGGGTATTATAATTCCTGCCTGCATCGTGGCAGAGCGCTGAAACGAGGGGCCGGGCATAGCGATAATATACGTTGTCCTTACCATGGTTGGACCTGGCGACTCGATGGGCGATTTGATAGCGCACCTTGCCAATGGGACTTCCCCCATGTCGACCCTGAACAGAACACACTGCCTGAAGTGCGAGTCGACACCTGGGGTGGCTGGGTGTTCATTAACATGGATGAGCATGCGCCTACACTGGTGTCATATATGGAAGTGTTGCCGCAGCACATGAACCAGTGGAAGCATGAGAGCCGTTATGTTGCCTTGCATGTAGAGAAGGTGATCGCATGCAACTGGAAGGTTGCACTGGAAGCTTTCATCGAATCCTATCATGCGATAGCTACTCATCCACAGCTGATGTCATTCCAGGCCATAGACAATTCTCAATACGATATTTGGGGCGATAATGTTAGCCGCACCATCACTGCGTATGGTGTGCCCAACCCCTCACATGCGAAACAATTTTCAGAACAAGACACCATGGATGCGATGATGAAACTTGCCGGTAGTGAGGATCGGCCTGAAGTGCTGCCCAGTCAGACGGCGCGGGAAACACTCGCAAAGTTGACACTCCCAAGTGTGAACGAGGCGTCTGGAGAGGACTTCAGCGATCGGGCTACCATGTCGGAATTGATGGATTCGACCTTGTATCTGTTGTTCCCCAATTTTGCGCCCTGGGCCGGACATGGCAACGTGATCAGTTATCGTCACCGGCCGAACGGAGACGATGTCGATAGCGCTATTATGGATATTTATATCCTGGCGCGTTACCCAGAGGGCACTGAGCCTCCGGAAGATGCAAATACTTTCCGGCTTGGAGTTGATGAGCCCTTCAGTGATGCCGCAGACGTCATGGGGGCGGGCTTGGCGAACGTGTTTAATCAGGACGGCGCTAACCTGCCGCAGGTGCAAAAAGGGTTAAAGGCGTCAAAAAAGGGTGCTGTCACACTGGCTAATTACCAGGAAGTGCGTATCCGCCATTTTAATCAGACCTTAGACAAATACCTGAACACCTGACCGAATAGCGATGGGTTCACTCGAGCATCTACTCCAGACATTTTCCCTACAGGGACAGGTCGCTCTGGTCACCGGGGCGTCCAGTGGTTTCGGTCTCCATTTTGCGCCTGTTCTAGCGCAAGCGGGAGCCAGGGTCGTTTTGGCAGCGCGGCGTGCGGACATAATCAAGGCAGAGGCGCACAAGATCGTTGCTAGTGGGGGTGAGGCGATGGCGGTGACGATGGATGTTGGCGACAGTGGCAGCATCGCGTTGGCTTTTGAAGAGGCGGAACGTGTGTTCGGTGTGGTTACGGTGCTGATTAATAACGCCGGCATTACAATACCCAAGCTCTTATTAGACCAGACTGATGAAGACTGGAACCGAGTTATTCAGACGAACCTGACCGGTGTCGCGTACTGCACACGGGAGGCGGCAAAACGCATGATAACGACAGGAGTGGGAGGAAGCGTTGTCAACATCGCCTCCATTACGGCGGAGCGTGTGCAAAAGGCGCTGACTAACTATGCTGCGTCCAAGGCAGGTGTTGTGCAGTTTACCAAGGCGGCTGCCTTGGAGTTCGCCCAGCACAAGATCCGTGTCAACGCCCTGTGCCCGGGTTACTTTCAGACGCCCCTGAATCAGGATTGGTTCAAGACTGACGAGGGGCAAGCATTGATTCGCCGTATACCCCAACGTCGCACCGGGGAACTGGAAGAATTAAACGGTCCGCTGCTGCTATTGGCTTCAGATGCGGGGTCATTAATGACCGGTTCTGCGTTGACTGTAGACGGCGGTCACGTATTGTCGGAGCTGTAGTGCGCACTAACGACTGGAAAAAAAGGTTGCCTGCCATTGATCATTAATCCCCTTAACGCTGCGCGTCTCGCGCGTGATGGTCAACTCTGGTCTGATAGTACCATTGCCGATGGTGCCTGGCAGAAAGCTACGGATCAACCGGATGAGGTAGCCATCTACTTTGAGGAGGAGCCTGCCATTACCTATGCGGTAATCGCGGAAGAGGCACGTCGATTGGCGAATGGTTTGCAGCAATTGGGACTCGTCAGTGGTGATGTAATAAGCTTCCAACTACCTAGTTGGCGTGAGTCCGTGGTTCTGGATATTGCTGCTTGTGCGCTTGGTTTAATCGTCAACCCGATCATTCCCATCTACCGTGACCGAGAGTTGCAGTTTATCTTGGGTGATTGTAAATCGCGCCTCATCTTTATTCCAGAGCGTTTTCGTAGTGCAGAGTTTCCATCGATGATCGATGCTTTGCGAACCAAATTGCCTGACCTGGAGTTTGTCGTCGTGGTGCGAGCAGAAAAAAGCCATGATGGCATGTTGCGCTATGAAGACTTTATGGGCACCGCTCCTGTTGAGCTGACAGCACTTCCCAAGGTTGATCCCAATGGCGTCAAATGTATTCTTTATACCTCAGGGACCACAGGGACGCCCAAGGGGGTGCTGCACAGTCACAACACATTGGGCCGGGTCATCCAAAACTCCTTGGATTATTGGCAGATGGATGGCGATGACATTATGTTGATGCCATCTCCAGTCACTCACATTACCGGGTATGGCTCCGGCATGGTATTGCCGTTTATCTCGCCAGTGAAATCTGCTTTGATGTCGCGTTGGGACGCCGACGCAGCAGTGGCGTTTATTGAACGGATTGGTGCGACTGCGAGTGTTGGTGCGACGCCTTTCCTGGTCGAGCTGGTAGCGGCAGCCAAGCGCAAACACACGCGCTTGCCTAGTATGCGCCTGTTTGCCTGTGGCGGTGCTGCAGTACCCCAACAAGTTATCAATAACGCCTGGGAGAGTCTCGAAAACTGCCGTGCTTTCAGGGTCTATGGTAGTACCGAAACACCGGTAATTACGCAGGGCTTTATTAAAGCTGGAGAGCAGCATCTGGCGGCGACCACAGACGGTGGTATATACGGATATGAAGTGAAAGTTGTCGACGCGGAGGGGAGGGAAGTCGGGCTTGGTGTTGACGGAGAAATCGCTGCTCGCGGTGCAGGAATGATGCTGGGGTATAAAAACCCGCAGCAGAACGCTGAATCTCATGATGAAGAGGGCTATTTCCTTACCGGCGATATCGGCCACCGCACTCGGGAGGGTGCTATTCTTATCACTGATAGAAAGAAAGATATCATTATACGTGGTGGTGAGAATATCAGTGCTAGGGAGGTAGAAGATGTGTTGCATGATCATCCGGATATACGTGAGGCCGCGGTAGTCGCCATGCCTCATGAACGGTTGGGCGAGGGCGTGTGTGCATATATTGTTCTAGCACGTCAGAGTAGTGAACTGCGAGTCGAAGCGGTAGCGCGATTTGCAGAAAGCGCGCAATTAGCGAAGCAAAAAATTCCACAGCATATTGAGATCTTGCCCGAACTGCCTCGCACGGCAAGCGGCAAAGTGCGTAAGGATGTATTGCGCTTGGATATCATTGACAGAGTGGCGAGCACTGACTCATGAAGCGTTTCGGTAAGAATACAACCGCAGAGCAAGTGAGCCAGGGAATTGATCTCGCTGGTAAGCACGCTTTGGTCACCGGCGGCAATACAGGCCTGGGGAAGGAAACCGTCAGGGTGTTAGCCCTTAGAGGTGCGCAGGTGACCATGGCCTGCCGTGATCAGCAGAAAGCCGAGCATGCACGACAGGATATTCTTCGCTCTCTGGATGGTCGGGTTGAGGATAAACAGCTTACACACCTAGAGCTTGATTTAAATTCATTGGCTGCCGTTCGCGAGTCCGCGGATGTATTTAACAGCCGCCAGCAGCCGCTACACCTGCTGATTAATAATGCAGGCATCATGATTCCTATGGAGCGTCGTACGGAAGACGGATTCGAGGCGCATTTCGGCATTAATCACCTGGCACATTTTCTTTTTACCAATCTGATTATTGATTCCCTTATTACAGCGCGAGAAGCTCGTGTCGTGATGGTGTCTTCCTCTGCTATGGGTATGGCGACGCTGACGTCAGAACTGGAAGATCTCAACTGGGAAGGACGTCGTTTCAGTGGATTTCGCTCATATGGTGATTCCAAACTGATGAACCTGATGTTTGCGCGTGAATTGAACCGTCGATTCAAAGGTAGTGGGGTGGTCTCAAGTGCCTTGCACCCCGGTGTCATTGCAACGGAGCTCGCGCGTGATCAGTCTCTCCCTTTCATGCTACTGGGTGTTTTTATGATGCCATTTATGAAGACGGTGGATCAGGGCGCTGCGACGACGCTCTTTGTAGCGACCAGCCCGGATTACGCGAAACGGGGTGGCCTGTATTTTAGTCACTGTAAAGAGAAACGGCCAGATCATAAGCTGGCTCTCGATGATGTGGCGTGTCACGCATTGTGGCAGCGCAGCTGCAAGCTAACTGGTCTTGAGGTGAATTCGAACCATTGAATAGTGGCAGCAATGCAGGAATCGTCACGCGGGCTGAGGCTCGGCCTTTAAATTTATCACAACTGGGAATATGGCATGATGAAAACCCTGGAGGGGAAGACGGCGGTAGTTCTAGGTGCCTCTGGCAACAGTAACTTCGGTTCTGTTATTGCTCGACGGTTTGCAGAAGAGGGGGCCAATGTGTTGGTGGCGGCCCGACGGGAAGAGCCTTTGAAGGCGTTGGCTGCAGAGATTGGCGGCACGGCAGTGTCCTGCGATGTTGCCAGTGAAGACGACATTGAATTGCTATTCACTACTGCTTCAGATCTTTATGGCGCCGTCGATATCGCCGTATTTTCTGCGGGTATCTATGCGCCGATGGCGATAGCAGAGTTGAACGCGGATGATATATTGCCGAGTCTGGAGATCAGCTTCGTAGGCGCCCTGTTGTTTTTCAAACATGCGGCAGCGGCGATGGTTAATGGAGGCTCGGTCATCACGGTTTCATCCCTTACTGCGCGTCTTCCTGGACCTGGCCTGGCGGTGTATTCGGGTGCTCGAGCGGGGGTTGATTATGCTATTAAGGTGGCGGCCCACGAATATGGTGAGCAGAAGGTGCGTTTCAATTCGATTGCGGCTGGTCTTATTCAGACGGATATGACGGACGCGCTATTCGACATGGACAATGTTCTCAATGCGCACCGCGAGGCGACGCCCAGTGGTCGTATGGGAACTGTGGAGGATATGGCAGAAGCAGCACTTTTTCTCGCAGATGAAAAACGAGCCGGCTTCATAAACGGACATATTCTTGATCTTGCAGGAGGCCAGCAGACAGGCAGTTTGCCTCGTTTCTAAAATAAGCGATTCCTTCGCAGGTGGCTAAAACGTTCTTCGAGAGACGGTGGCGTTGCATGCGCGCTATTGCAGGAACTCAATCCTGCTGTCAATCGTGATGCGCGGACTTTGCAGGAGCCAACACCGACGCTTAATGCCGGCAATTTGCGATGCGAATATAATCAATCAGGCGAGTGCATCTTTGTGGATCCTTATTTTGCAAGGGGGACAACCCTCAAGGGCGAGGACTGTCTGCACAGCCCCCAAAGCGCGTCTGGTCCTCACCGATTGTTGTGGATTTCATCGCGGTGCAGGGGGTCCAGGATAATGTTGCCTCAACAGGATTCGTCTTTTGTGCAATTTTTTTGCGCATACTCATGTTGCTGTTGATGGCGCCGACCTCGCTTTCATCAGATAAAGAGTCCGCTCGCTGTCTGGCACAGGCGCAGACTGTTCGATGCTAAAGCGGCCCGAGAACGCGTGTTCGAAGCCTTCTTTTGTGTAACGCGTAAAGATATCGTCGCGGGTCGCCAGTAGCCGCTTTACCTGGGAGTCACTTTTTGGCACGAACTCAATGATGATCCAGTCCGTCATGCCTGCGAACAAAGTGGCAATATGTTGCAGTGGGACGTTGTTGCTGATGGCCAGGTGGTGAATCAGTGCCAGCACCAGCAGGGCGTCACAGCGGCTCCTTTCCAGGAACGATGCGCGCTCTGCGTTACCCCACCCGATGCCGGGTGAGGGTGCGCTAAAATCCTGGATCAGCGGCAGGATATTGGTTGGACCGTCGGTGGAGTTTCTCCGGTAATTGAGTTCCACGGCCACCGGATCGATATCTTGTGATATCACGAGTGCACCGTGTTTTGCAGCGATGCAGCTAAATTCTCCCGTGTTGGCACCGAAGTCCTGGATGATCTCAAGGGTGTCGGGGATGCCTCTGAGAAAGTTGTCCACCAGCGCTCTTTTTTGCTCGCTGGCGAGGTCGGAATAATTCGTTTTCTCGTAGTAGTCGCCCCATTCCGTTCGTGGCATCTTCCAGGAAAGCCTCTGGACCGTTTTAGCGAGGCTTTCCAACAGGGCCTTCAGCCCCTGTTCTGATAAGCGGGTGTTCTTCGTCGTCGTTTTCTTGCTATCGCCAGCGTCATCGGCGTGCTGTTGTTGTATCTTTGAGTGGAGATGAATGTGGGACATGAGTGAGTAATTAAGCCGTGTTTTGACCGGCAGTAACTTGCTGGCGAGCGACAGTGGCACGCCATCGATATGGGTGATGAGCAACTTACTCAATGCCACATCTGTATAGGCCATGAGCGCCAGCGGCGCTAGGAAATGCTGGCAGAACTGTTTGTAGGCGACCCAGGGTTTGCCGGGCGTATATCGAGCAAAGGACAGGGTGTCGATAAATACCGGCTTTGAATTTAAAAACTGCACGTTGTAGGCAGAGGCGTCTTTTAGCACAAAGCCATATTTGAGCGCCTCGTATTGTATTTTGAGTGTCAGCATTGCAGCATCTTTCAGTTGGCTGAAGGACCACTCATAGGGGTACGAGATGAACGGTATCTGTAAGGGCTTAATAATCCGGTAGGCCTCCACGGTGCCCCGTGCACTGCCGTCTACTACTTCCTCATGGGAGATGAGCAGGCCACGGTCTACCAAGCGGTTGTATAGGCCTGAATGCATAAAGTTATCGTAGGTGGCGGAGAAGCTATTGTTGACCTGGCGATAAATGCATCCCTGGTGGGAAAACATAAAACCACTGGGGTCCCTAAATGATGAAGAGAGGGGTTCCATGGTGATTCCAGTGAGTGCTTAAAGGGCCTATCGCTACCCGGTTTGTTGCCCGGTTGCAACTATTCTGTCCGTTGCGCGTCCTCGTCTTCTTCTTCCAGCAGGCTGGAGGAGCCGCCTTTGCCGAAAAAACCGCGAATCTTGTACCAATAGCTTTTGATTGTAAAACCGATAACGGCCAGTGCTGCAATAATCCCTTGTAGGACCATGCTGCCGGTGCCAGGATCAAGGTAAGCGGAGGCGTGCTGCGCGTAGGTGAACAGCAGCAGCAAAACAGACAACACTCTTATCATTGTGACACTCCCCTGCGCAATGTCGCGCTAGATTATCGAATTCCTGCCGGAAAGTACAATCTGCTCCCGACAGCAGGGAAATTACAATTACTGGTGCGGGCTTGTCTTCACTGCATCCATCCCACATCATGGTTCGCCCAGCCTTCGTAATGTCTACAGCGCAGTGTCAGGTGCGGCCTGGCCCGGCCAATCAATAAGTAAGGAGCATGTATGGCAATCGACTTTACCTTCGGTCCTGACGTAGAGCAGGCTAGGGCGGGCATTCGGGATTTCATGGCCAATACGGTAAAGCCTCGGTACCAGCAGCTCGAAGCGCAGGAGGGTGCGACACGTGACGACTGGTCCAGTTTAATTAAGGGTTTGCGCGAGGTTGCGAAAGTAGAGGGCTATTGGTTGCCGCATATGCCGCAGGAGGTGGGCGGTATGGGGCTTTCGGTGACAGCGATGGCGGCGGTAGCTGCAGAGGCGGCAAAAGTGCCGTACGGGCCCTATATAATGAATGCGCACGCTCCTGACGAGGGCAATATGCATACGTTGCACCACTTCGCCACAGAGTACCAACGCGAAAGATATCTCAACCCCCTGCTGGAGGGTGAGGTACGGTCCTGCTTCTCTATGACGGAACCAGAGGTGGCCGGCTCCGATCCAACATTGATCCAGACCCATGCTGTGCAAGACGGCGACGAGTGGGTTATCAACGGCCACAAGTGGTTCACGTCCGGCGCGCGCGGTGCAAATTTTGCCATTGTCATTGCTAAAACAGATCCCAAAGCGGACATTCCTCAGGCGCGGAATTCGGCGTTTATCGTAGACTGCGATTCCCCGGGGTTTGAACTAGTGCGTGATGTGGAAACCATGTCTGGCAGTCACAATCACTGTGAGATTAAATATAACGACGTGCGAGTCCCTCGGGAGAATCTTTTGGGTGAGCGCGGGGGTGGTCACAAACTGGGTCAGGTGCGCTTGGGCCCCGCGCGGCTTGCGCACTGCATGCGTTGGATAGGCGAAATCGAGATGGCCCTGGAGATGTTGATCGAACGGGCGCAGAACCGCTATGCCCACGGGTCTCTGTTGAGCGAGAAACAGGGTATTCAGTGGATGATGTCTGACAGTGCACTAGAATTGTACGCTGCTAAGTTGATGGTGCTGCACGCGGCCTACAAGATTGAGAATGGCTTGGATTTCAAGCAGGAGGTATCGATGGCTAAGCATCATGTGGCGAATACCCTGTGGCGTGTAGTCGACCGCGCGGTGCAGGTCCATGGAGCTTTGGGGTATTCCACAGATTCACCGCTGTCCGGGATGCTCCAGCAGGCTCGCTGGGCGCGCTTTGCCGACGGAGCGGATGAGGTACATCAGATGCGTATCGCGGAACTCTTAATGCGCGCATATGACGAGAGTGGTTCAATAAATTCTGCTGTAGGAGGATTGCCTCTTTGACCTATCCTTGGATAACCTGTCGAACAGGTTTTAAGGAGATCAGTTATGAACGAAGACAATCTCGCTTATCGGATGTCTCTGGTGTCTAGAGAGTGTTTAAAAACTAAGGACAAAGAGCGCTGGTTGGGGATGTGGGCTGAAGATGGCATTATTGAGGATCCCATCGGCCCGACTCTGCTTGATCCAGACGGTACCGGGCATGCGACGCCCGAGGCTCGTGAGGCTTTTTATGATCGCAATATCGCCAACGCTGACATCGAGTACATCATTCATGACACCTATACCTCCCACCTGGAATGCGCCAATGTAGTGACGCTGAATGTGTTGTTGGATATGGACGGCAAGAAGTATAGCCAGCAGGTGAATGGCGTATTTACCTATGCCTGCAATGAAAGGGGTAAGCTCAAATCCCTGCGCGGCTTCTGGGAGTTTGATGAGGGGGCGGCGACCTTGAAAGAGGTCGATGCTGCCTGAGCACCGGTCTGCGCATGGATGGCGAGCGCATCGCGCAATGACGCGCTCTGTTATGCAAGCGCCTCGGTGGTGGTATCGCGCATGACACCGCCATCGAAGCTAATAATTTTTTCTGGCACTACCTCAATGATGACCCGCGCTGGTGTATCAAGGAAGGCGACAAAAGCCTCTGGGTTTGGCGCAGGACTGTTGGCGTGGCGGGCGAAGTCCGGATAGAACCAGTTTTTGGTCGCCTGGTCTTTGTGCAGGATGGCCTGCCCCTTAAATGTGATCGACTGGCTTACTTTATCGTCTACACCGGCGCTCGAGATCACAACACTGCAACGAGGGTCTCTCGCCAGGGCTTTCATGCGAGCCCGCTGTTCAGTCGCCGTGCACCAGACACTTCCGTTGCGCCAGATATAGCTCATCGTCACGCCCAAACCATGCCCGGCTTTATTGGTCCAGATGAAGGTCAGTTCATTCTGCGCTAGCAACAGCCTTTCCTGCTTTTCCGGTGTCAGTCCGTATGCCGTGACATCGTCGTAGTTTGTAACCGTGTCATCGCTCATGCTGCCTCGCCTATTACGTGATCTGAGTTAAAATAAACAGTACGTCCTGACTGTTTTGTGGTAAGGTATCACGCCCGGACAGGAATGCAAGGGTTGGTTCGGTGTGTTCAGGTCCCGCCTGATCATAAGCCGCAATGAGGAGCATCGGAATGGGTCGTGTAGAGGGAAAAGTAGCAGTGGTGACTGGTGCGGCCTCGGGTCTTGGTTTGGCGTCTTCGCGTCGACTGGCGGCAGAGGGGGCATCGGTTGTTATGGCTGATATCAATGCCGAACAGGGCTCTAGTCTGGCACACGGTATCCCAGGGGCACAGTTCCATCAGTTGGATGTGACACGGGAGGAGGCTTGGCAGGTTTTCCTGGATGCTGTTACAGCGGCCTATGGGCGTATTGATGTATTAATGAATTGCGCCGGTATTGTCCGGCTGGCTAGCATTGAGGAGACGAGTGAAGCGGATTGGCGCGCGGTACATGCCGTTGGCACCGACGGTACTTTTTATGGTTGTAAGCACGTCCTGCCGATCATGAAAGCTCAAGGTGCAGGCTCGATCATTAATATGTGCTCTACTGCAAGCATACAGGGCGCGCCCGGGGTTTTTGCCTATGCCGCCTCCAAGGCAGCGATCCGAGCCATGACAAAATCGATCGCCTGTCTCAGCACAGAGAATGGTTTCGGTATTCGCTGCAACTCCATCCACCCTTACAACATGGCCACGCCGATGCTGGCGGATGTCCAGCACCAGGTGCGGCAGGGAAACCCCGACGCCGCTGCTGGCATGGACAAGATTTGGGTAGGAGAGCCAGAGGATGTCGCGCACCTGGTGCTGTTCCTCGCGTCCGACGAATCCAGCGCGATTAATGGCGCTGCGATGGTGATAGACAATACCGCGACTGTGACGCAGGCCGTTGTAATGAAGGATGTATAGCTATGGTGTCGACAGAGAAAGCACTGCTTATCAGGAATGCCTTGATCGATAGTTACAACAATTACGCTGAAGGCCTGGACAGTAAAAATTGGCTGATGGTGCGAGACTGTTTCGCAGATGAGGTGTACATCGATTATGGCGAAATCAGTGCGGCGACCGGTGCACCTCATATACCCCGGGCTGCCGATGATTGGATAGAACAACTGAAAAGCGTGATTAATGGGTTTGATGTCACGCGGCACGCGATCACCAATCATCGTGTGCTGCTGAAGGATACAGTGGTCTCCTGTCGAGCCTATTTGAGTGCTGACCATGTGCTGTACTCCCATGCTGATAACCATGTAGTAGATGATGATCAGATCGTGACGGTCGTGGGCGAGTAC
This sequence comes from Halioglobus sp., assembly GCA_013214285.1. Taxonomy (GTDB): domain Bacteria; phylum Pseudomonadota; class Gammaproteobacteria; order Pseudomonadales; family Halieaceae; genus Marimicrobium. The sequence continues at coordinate 43,730 of JABSPW010000008.1, forward strand.
ACTAACGATTACCAGTTGTGTGGTGGTCAATGGAAAATCTGTAAATCCGTCTTGGTGGTGAACTGGTCTCGCGGTAACATGGCGTTGTTTACGACAGCCCCCAAGCGAGCGGCACGATACCAGACCTGATGGATCAGGAGCCGGTGAAGCTGAACACTTGTCGATTCTCCTGCAAGTGCACCTTGATTGACTTTCCGATTGGATTTTGCGCGCGCATGGCAGCGGTGGTGGCGTGTTCGGTAGATGAGCTCAGAAAACGCTCACCAGAGGAAGAGTCGGCTATAACCAGCCCAAGGTCTGGCTTGCCCTGACGTGTCACCACGGTGTAGGTGACAATGTGGCCAGTTTGTGGGTTTTTCGCGTACGGCTTAAACGGTATATCTGAACAGTCGACAGAGAAGCTATCAGCGGATTGCCAGTCGACTTTACTCGCACAATCTGCCTCACTAGTGAGCAGTGCAGCCGCGTGCTTTGACAGCATGCCGCCGTTAGCGCTTACCAGTGCGCGTCTTGGGTCTCCCCGAAGCCGCACTGCCATTTCAGCTAGCGCATGCAGGGAGTAGTTATTGCCAGGGCCGCCGAAGTAAGGTAGCCCTCCTGTGACCGTGAGTATTTGAGATCCGTCGGTCGGCAAATCAAGCACGTTGCACGCGGCCGTGACAGCACAGGGGAAGCAACTGTAAATATCGATCAGGTCTAGGTCTAAGGTGGAGATTCCTGCATGCCCCATGGTCTTGCTCAACACGCGGGCCATCGCTTCAGATCGTGCCGGGTTGGTGCGCTGGGACAGGAAGTGATCGACGCCTTGGGCAGCAGATTCTAGAAATATCCAGTGCTTGCGGTGTACCCCCAAGTCACGCGCGTGACCAGCATTGGTCAACACAATGGCTGCGCTCTGGTTGACGGCATCCTGCGCGACCAACCGCTTGGTATAGGGCAAGCTCATCGCATAGTTGTGCGGTCCCTCCTCGGCAAGCGCTCGAACATTGAAATATCG
>JABSPW010000107.1 GCA_013214285.1 Halioglobus sp.
GATCACGTCATCGTCCCTTAACAGCGCCGCCAGCGGCGACGTATCAACAACCCTTAAAGGATCAACCAACCAGGCCATGCCCCTATCAGCCTCAAAACACCGCTGAACCAGCGCTACCTGCGGATAATACGTATCTCTCCGCATGAACTCTGTGTCGACCGCCACCATTTTGCAATCACGTTCTCTCTCCACCAGCTGCTCCAGTGCTTCATCGGAGTCGATCACTCGCCACTGCATGCGTCAGTCCACCGGGCGCCGACCTGAGAGCGCGTGTGCCAGTGTTGAACCATCCACATACTCCAGTTCACCACCAAGTGGCACTCCATGGGCTATACGGGACACCTTAACACCGACGGGTTGTAACATTTCGGTAAGGTAATAGGCCGTCGCCTCTCCCTCCACCGTAGGATTGGTCGCCAAGATCACCTCCTCGACGCCTTCGTCCACCACGCGCTCACGCAAGCGGTCCAGTCCGATATCTTCGGGTCCTATGCCATCGATAGGTGACAGATGGCCCATCAGCACATGATATAGACCCCGGAAACTGGCGCTTTGTTCTATGGCAAAAACATCCGCAGGCGTCTCCACCACGCAGACCTGTGTGTGATCACGCCGCGGATCAGAGCACAGTTCACACAACTCGAGCTCTGTGAAATTGCGACAGCGAACACAGTGTCCAACTTTATCTACTGCCGCCTGCAGCGCCCGTGCCAGCGTCTGGGCACCCTCATGATCGCGCTCCAAGAGATGCAAAGTCATGCGCTGCGCGGATTTGGGACCGACACCCGGCAAACAGCGTAAAGCCTCTGTCAGGTTGAGCAGTGCCGGGCTCAGTTTCATTCCTACCCCAGGGCCACCTAAAAAGGCAGCTTGAACCCGGGGGGCAGGTTGAGACCCGAAGCAAGGCCAGACATGCTTTCTTTATTGCGTGCCTCAACCTTGCGCACCGCGTCATTCACCGCAGCCGCCAACAGATCTTCCAGCACCACCTTGTCTTCAGCAAGTACCGAGTCATCAATAGCAACTCGCAGTACGTCGTGCCGCCCATTCATAACCACCGACACCATGCCAGCGCCAGCCTCGCCGCTCACCTCCGCCTTCGCCAGTTCGTCCTGCGCCTTTTGTAGTTCTTCCTGCATGGTCTGCGCCTGCTTCATCAGGTCGGAAATACTTCCCTTCATCTGTTTGCCTCCTGAACATCCGTAGGGTGAATAGATGCTCGATCCAGTTCCCCATCAAAACGGGTAATCAAAGCCTGCACCTGTGGATCTTGCTCTATCGACACAACAGCTTCAGCTTGTCGCTGGGCCGTCAGGCGCGCCGCGCGCCCAGCGGGTGTCTCCCCATACACAGGGCCCGCTTCCAGTGTGACTGAGATCGGCTGCTGAAAAACATTCTCCAGTGCCATCAGCAATGCACCACCGTGACTGTCATTGAGAAGCGTGGCATGGGCCTCGTCCAGAACAAAGTGCAGTGCCCCGTCTTTGCGGCTGCGCAGTTCACAATGCGATGCGATGTTGTAAAGCATGCCCTTAAGACCGAGTTGCGCTAGCAGCACGTACCAATTTGTTGTGGACAATTCACTTAACGCGATCGCCGCGGACTGCGGCGCTGACACCGGGGTTGGCATTGGGCTTGGCCTTCCACTGACCGCTTTTTCTCCGGCGGATTCATGGCCCGGGGCGCGCGACCCATCAAGTTGCTTTTTTACAGAAGCGCCGGCCTCCCCGGCAAAATCGCTTGCGACGGGCACTGCTTGAAGATCAGTCGGATCAAGGCTTTCATCAATCACGGCGCCAGGACGGAAAGCCATCATACGCAGGAGAATCATCTCAAAGCCCCGTCGCGGATCAGGCGAGAGGCCGAGGTCGCGCTTGCCATTCAGGGCGATCTGGTAAAAAAGCTGTGCGTCCTCCCCAGTGATGCCAGCAGCGAGCGCCGCCACCCGCTCAGCATCACCCCAACTGTTGTCAATGGCATCAGGCACCACCTGGGCCGTCGCGACCCGGTGCAATAAAGAAAGTAACTCATCCAATACGGCCTCGTAGTCGGGCACATACTCTGCCATACGCCCGGCGGTGGCGAGCACACCCGGGTGATTATCCACACTAACCGCCTCCAGCAACTCGTAGACATAACCCAGATCGACACTGCCCAGCATACTGCGAACATCCTCTTCCAGAACCTTGCCAGAGCCGAATGCAATCGCCTGGTCAGTGAGGCTCAGTGCATCGCGCATACTGCCTCCGGCCGCTCGGCCGAGTAACCATAGCGCAGGCCCTTCATGCTTCACGCCCTCCTCTGCGAGCACACTGGCCAGATGTGCAACAATCTGCTCCGCAGACATATGCTTGAGGTTGAACTGAAGGCAACGTGATAGCACCGTGGCGGGTAATTTCTGCGGGTCCGTCGTGGCCAGTAGGAACTTGACGTGCGGCGGCGGCTCCTCCAGTGTTTTCAACAGGGCGTTGAAACTGCTGGCCGACAGCATATGCACTTCATCTATCAAATAGATTTTGTAGCGCGAGCGAGTAGGCGCGTACGGCACGTTATCCAGTAGCTCCCGCGTGTCTTCCACCTTGGTACGCGACGCAGCATCAACCTCCAGGAGGTCTATACTCCTGCCCTGCGCGATTTCCAGGCAAGAGGCGCACTCACCACAGGGGGTGGAGCTGACACCCAGCTCACAATTGAGGCACTTGGCCAGGATACGTGCCAGGGTTGTCTTGCCGACACCGCGGGTACCGGTAAACAAGTACGCGTGGTGCAGCCGATCATGGTCCAGTGCGTTGATCAGGGCACGCAGCACATGCTCCTGGCCGACCATCTCGACAAAGGTCTTGGGCCGCCATTTACGGGCTAAAACCTGATAAGAAGACATCACTCGCTACCAAAAAAACACACAGGATACACCAGCCCGATGACCACAGAAACAGCCACTGGTAAAAATCGAGACGCTGTATGCGATCGAACCTAAGTCCGCTGCAAGAGCATGCCCGAGCCAAACGGGCGTGCTGTGCCGGCAACACAAAACTTCCCGAAGTGCGGCGTCACGGCCCGTTGGTCGGTGTCACGTTGTCAGGTTCTGGCTACCGTATCCGCTTAGAACTTCAACCTTAGGGCAGGTGCTAAATAGAGGCGGCACGCTGCAACTGCGCTACCGTGTTCGCCGCTAGGTCCACTCGAATTTCAACCTCACGAACAATGGAGGCAACCCAGACAGCCACACCCCGGCACACGAGTCGGTAACTACCGTTGCTCCCTTCCGGGCCTGGCGGGGTTCACTACCTATCGTTGCGGGGGGACCGCCTGGGTCACCATTGCGTTGGCCGACAGTCAGGGTCGACGTCCACGAAGGGCGCGTATTTTGCGCCAATCCTGCCGCAGCTGCAAGCGACAACTGGTGCCGGACCCAGGATCATTGGGCGCACACTGGATCATCGGCCAACCCGCAGTGTCATCGATGCGCCCTCCGATCGCCTGCCTTGCACACACACGCTACATGCACATGCGCCCAGGAATGGCGCGCCTGGGAGGATTTGAACCCCCGACCAATAGCTTAGAAGGCTACTGCTCTATCCAGCTGAGCTACAGGCGCAAGGACCGGATGCTAACATCGGAGGGTCGCCGTGTGCCACAGACGCCCAGATGCTATCCCGCAAAGGCACAACCCAAGTCGGTGAGAGATAAAACGAGAAATGGGGTGGCCGACGGGTCTTGAACCCGCTACCTCCGGAGTCACAATCCGGTGCTCTACCCGGTGAGCTACGGCCACCATTAATGTGTGAGAAGCCCTGTGCGTCAGCGGCGCGCATGGTAGCTTTTGCTATCCAATAGTGTCAAGTTGCGGGTCGTGATGGGCCCACCTAGACAGAACCGTCTCTGACGTATGCGGCGACCGGTCGCCGATGCAACTTGAGGGCTGCGAGCAAACCAACGCCGACCACGCTGCGCGGGGCGTCGCAATCATGGCAGCAAGAATGACGAAAAAGCACACCGTCTTCCTCAATGCGATTGAGTCGGTGCCACCACCATCTTAACACCGTCTACCCACGTTGCACGCAGTTGCCGCTGCGCATCAAAGGCCACCACGTTGGCACGATAACCAGGGGCTATGGCACCTATCTCACCCGCAAGACCCAATGCTCTCGCCGGGTAAAGGCTTGCCATACGCACAGCTTCAAACCAGTCAATACGCGCAAACGCCGCAGCGTTGTTCACCGCGGTCAACATATCGAGGTCCGCGCCTGCCAATCGACCTTCAGCGTTGATAATCTTCCCGTTATGAGCAACCAGCGTCTCGCCATTGAGTGCAAAAGAAAGCTCAGTGGAGCCGACAGTGGGCATGGCATCGGTGACCAGGATGGCTCCACCGGTCCGCTTGGCAGCCACGGCCGCTCGGAAGGCCGCCGGGTGGCTGTGGTGACCGTCGGCGATGATGCCAAACCAACTGACATCATCCTCCAATGCGGCGCCGACCATGCCAGGTTCTCGGCTCTGTAAAGGGGTCATAGCATTGTAAAGGTGAGTGAAGCCGCTGAGTCCTGCCGCCAGGGCCTCCCTCGTCTGGTTGTAATCAGCCATGCTATGCCCTGCGCAAACGATGACACCAAGTTTTACTAATTGTCGAATGGCTGCCGACGTGGTCAACTCGGGTGCCAGCGTGACCACGGTTTTGCCCATTTTCAACGAACTGATTAGCGCGATACCCCGGGCGTCAAGGCTACACAACTTTGTCGGATCGTGGGCACCGCTGCGCTCGGGATTGAGAAAGGGACCCTCAAGATGAATCCCCAGCACGCCAGGCACCCCTTCCTGCAAAGCATCGCCTACGGCGTTGATCGCGCGACGCACCACATCGAAGTCGTCACTGATCAACGTCGGCAAAAATGCTGTTGTCCCATAGCGACGATGCGCAGCACTAATCGCTCGCAGTGAATCCACCGAGGGCGCTGCGTTGAAAAGCACACCACCACCACCGTTGACCTGCAAATCGATAAATCCGGGCACCAGTAACCCGCCGTGCAGGTCGTGCACCTCGCCTTCGCAGGCAGACAGTTCCGACGCATGAGCAACGCGCTCTATACGCCCTCCAGAAATCAAGACAACGCTATCTCGACGCAGCGTTTCGCCATCAAAAACAGCACCATTGACAATAAGCTGGGAAATCACTCTGCCCCTTTCAATTTCGTGCCAATCACGATAGACAACTCAGGCTGGAGTGGCAAACGGCTCGGGCAGTGCACACCCCATGTGGGCAGTGCACCTCCCATGAAAAAGGGTGACGAATCCAGGACGACGGCATGTAATGAAGTGGTCGGGGTAGAGAGATTCGAACTCCCGACATCCTGCTCCCAAAGCAGGCGCGCTACCAGACTGCGCTATACCCCGAATGACCTCACTACGGGTCCGGACACAAGCCGGATCAGAAGACGCCGCATCATACGCAGGAGACGCAAGACCGTCAACGCTCACTACACCGTCTGATGAGCAAAACGCGCGCGAGCCTTCCGCTCATCCCGGCTCTCATGGGACAATAGAAGATAATTTACCGCAGTTAACGCGACGGCAACGTCGCACAAGCGTTAGAGGGTCAATCTGAATGTCTGCACTGGTTCTGGACGGTAAACGCCTGGCGACAGCTTGCGAAGCCGAGTTACTGAGACGTGTCGAGCGCCTGAAAGCGATTTCCAAAGGCAAAACGCCAATTCTTGCTACCCTACTGGTCGGCGATGATCCTGCTTCAGCAACCTACGTTAAGATGAAGGGAAACGCGTGCCGTCGGGTTGGCATGGCATCACTCGCCGTGGAGCTGCCCGCGTCGACCACGACTGGGCAATTGCTGCAGAAAATTCGCGAGTTGAACGCTGACCCTGACGTCCACGGCATCCTGCTGCAACACCCGGCGCCGGCACACATCGACGAGCGCACCTGCTTCGATGCCATCGCACTGCACAAGGACGTCGACGGTGTCACCTGCCAGGGCTTCGGCCGCATGGCCATGGGCGAAGACGCCTATGGCTGTGCCACCCCCCAGGGCATCATGCGTATTCTTGACCACTACGGGATCGAGATCGAAGGCAAGCACGCAGTTGTCGTCGGGCGCAGCCCTATTCTTGGGAAACCCATGGCCATGATGCTATTGCAAAAAAATGCAACGGTCACCATTTGCCACTCGCGCACCCGCGCCCTTCCTGCGCTCATCGCCCAGGCCGACATTCTCGTCGGCGCCGTGGGAAAACCGGAATTTATCAAGGCGGACTGGGTGAAAGATGGCGCGGTAGTGATCGACGCCGGATACCACCCGGGCGGCGTCGGCGACATCGAGCTGTCCGCACTGATCAACAGGGTGGCTGCGTATACGCCAGTGCCGGGCGGTGTGGGCCCCATGACTATCAACACGCTCATTCTGCAGAGCGTAATATCCGGCGAGAAAAGTCTCCGCTAGTCGGTCTTGCGCTTCCAGCGCGTGCCCTCGCGTGAATCCTCCAACACGATGCCCCGCATCAGCAGCTCCTCACGGATATCGTCCGCCCGGGTGTAGTCCTTCGCCAACTTCGCCTGCTGCCTCTCCTCAATCAATACCTCGATATCGGCAGCCGAAATTGCCTCACTCGTAGTTGCACCCTGCAGCCACTCTGTAGGGTCGTGCTCGAGTATACCCAGCAGGTGGCCTGCAGCCAGTAGACGCGCTTTCAAGCCGGGCTTTTCGGTCTCTGCAGCCTTGTGCAATTGCTTGGCCAACGCATGAATCTTGGCAATAGCGACCGGCGTATTCAGGTCATCGTTCAGGGCTTTGTAGAACGGCTCGTCCGCTAGCGGTACTTCCCTGTCCATCTCAGTGTCCTGCACGGCACGCAATGTACTGTAAAGGCTGTCGAGTGTGGCTTGCGCCTGGTCCAGCAAATCGCCCGAGAAATTGAGCGGTGAGCGGTAATGTGCCGACAACAGCGCGAACCGCAGTACCTCACCACGATAATGGCCGAGCAGTTCTCGTACCGTACGCACATTGCCAAGAGACTTGGACATTTTTTCGCCATCCATGTCGAGGAAAGCATTGTGCATCCAGTAACGCACGTAGTCACCACCGTAGGCGCATTGGCTCTGGGCAATTTCATTTTCGTGGTGAGGGAAAATGAGGTCACGGCCGCCGCCATGAATATCGATGGTTTCACCCAGATGAGCGCGGATCATCGCGGAACACTCCAGGTGCCAACCGGGTCGACCGCGGCCCCAGGGGCTGCGCCACCCCGGATCAGCATCGTCCGAAGGCTTCCAGAGCACAAAGTCACCGGGATAACGCTTGTAATCAGCGACTTCAACTCTAGCACCGGCCTGCATATCCTCGAGCGAACGTCCCGATAGCTTGCCGTAGTTCTCCATGGACTCTACCGAAAACAACACATGCCCATCCGACTCGTACGCGTGACGTTTCTCTATTAATGCACTGATCAAGTCGATCATTGCATCGATGTTATCAGTGGCGTGAGGCTCGAGTGTCGGCGCAAGCGCGTTCAGCTGGGCCATATCTTCACGGTATTTGGTCGTGAATTCCTCTGTCACCGAATCAATGCTGCGACCACCCTCCTTCGCAGCAGCGATGATCTTGTCTTCGATATCCGTGATATTGCGCGCGTAAATCACCTCATCGAAATGGGTCTGCAAAAGCCTAAACAGTGTGTCGAACACCACCACAGGGCGCGCATTACCAATGTGCGCAAGGTTGTAAACCGTGGGACCACAAACATACATCGTAACTCGACCCGGCTCTAAAGGCTCGAAAAGCTCCTTGCGACCCTGCATGGTATTGTAAAGCGTAAGACTCACGGGAGGATCCTCAACCCTTGCTCCAGGTATCACGCAGGCCGATGGTGCGATTAAAGACTGGCTTGTCGGCCCTGGAGTCATGGCGATCTGCGACGAAGTAGCCCTCGCGCTCAAACTGCACATGCTGCTCGGATACCACCTCCGCCAGAGAGGGTTCTATCCAGGCTTCTGCTATCACCTGGAGCGAATCCGGGTTGAGGTGTTCAAGAAAATCGCCTTGCCCTCTGTCTGGCGCCTCATGACTGAACAGTCGGTCGTACAGACGCACCTCCGCCCGCCGACCATGGGTTGCCGAGACCCAGTGGATAACACCCTTTGCCTTTATTCCATCGGCCGGATCCTTGCCTAAGGTGTCCGGGACAATATGCGCGCGAACCTCCGTCATATTACCGCTATCATCCCGAACCAGCTCGTCCGCCTCGATCACATAGGCATTGCGCAAGCGCACGCGCTTGCCCAACACCAAGCGCTTGTATTTTTTGTTCGCCTCTTCGCGGAAGTCGGCTGCGTCGATAAACAACTCCCGCGTAAAGGGCAACAAACGTTCGCCAAGGTCGCCGCGACTTGGGTGCCTCGGAGCGCGTAGCTCCTCGACCTGCTGTTCGGGATAATCAGTCAGCACGATTTTCAGCGGATCCAGGACACACATGCCACGCACGGCGTTCTCGTTGAGATCCTCGCGGATCGCGAACTCCAACATCGCGATATCAACCACGCCGTCACTACGAGTCGTACCGATCATGTCGCAAAAACGTCGTATCGCAGTGGGAGTATAACCCCGCCTGCGCATGCCACAGACGGTCGGCATGCGCGGGTCATCCCAACCTGATACCACACCGTCATCAACCAGCCGCCTAAGTTTGCGCTTGCTGGTCACGGTATAGCTCGGGTTGAGGCGACCAAATTCGTACTGCCGCGGCTTACTGGGTACGGGCAAATGTTCTAGCAACCAATCATAGAGCGGCCGGTGATCCTCAAACTCAAGTGTGCAGATCGAGTGCGTAATGCCTTCGATAGCATCCTCCTGACCGTGCGCGAAATCGTAGGTAGGGTAGATCACCCAATCGTGTCCGGTCTGGTGGTGCGGCACTTTGCGAATGCGATAGAGAATAGGATCGCGCAGATTCATATTAGGAGACGACATATCGATCTTCGCTCGCAGTACTTTCGCGCCCTCGTCGAACTCACCCGCTTGCATACGCTGTAGCAAATCCAGATTCTCCGCCACAGACCGCTGTCTATAGGGGCTATTACGCCCCGATAACGTCAGCGTACCGCGATAGTCTCTGGCTTCTTCAGGACTCAGATCACAAACATAGGCGTGCCCTTGATTCACCAGGTACACCGCCCACTCGTACAATTGCTGGAAATAGCTGGAGGCATACTTTACATTGCCGTCCCACACATAGCCCAGCCAGCGGATATCAGCCTGAATTGCATCGATATACTCCTGACTCTCTTTCCCCGGATTGGTGTCGTCAAAACGCAGATTGCAGCGCCCCCCATACCTCTCGGCCAGGTCGAAGTTCACGCTAATCGATTTCGCATGCCCCAAATGCAAATAACCATTAGGCTCCGGTGGAAAGCGAGTCTTCACCTCCGTGACACGACCGCTGGCCAGATCCTCAGTCACAATAGCTTGCAGAAAATTGCTGGTGTTGCGTTCATCCATGGCAAATGTCAGCCGCAAAAAAACGGCACGTAGTATACCGGCTCTGCTAGCGGCCTTGTAGCGAAATCACTAGGCGAAGGAAATCGCCGCAGGTTTCCCGGCCAGGGCTGTTTTCCTGTGCCAGAAAAGCCCGTATGATTGTGTCTTTTTTAGCACTACTCCGGTCATCCACCTCTGAGGAACCTGTACATGGTCACCATTCGCACGACCTTTGGCGATATCAAGCTCGAACTGGACGCTGACAAGGCACCCAAAACCGTCGACAACTTCCTCCAATACGCCCAGGATGGCTTTTATGACGGGACGATCTTTCACCGGGTTATCGATAATTTCATGATCCAGGGCGGCGGCTTTGATACAGACATGAACCAAAAGGACAATGGCGACCCCATCGAAAACGAGGCGGACAATGGCCTGAAAAATAACCACGGTACCATCGCCATGGCACGCACCCCGGATCCACACTCGGCGACTTCACAGTTCTTTATCAATGTGAAAGACAATGATTTCCTCAACCACACGGGGAAAAATGCCCAGGGGTGGGGTTATACCGTCTTTGGCGCTGTCGTCGAGGGAACCGAAGTGCTGGACAAAATTCGCGCGGTCCAGACCGGTCATAGCCAGGGACACCAGGATGTGCCGGTGGAGCCAGTGATCATAGAGACAGTGATTGTTGAGCCGTAGCCCACCTACGGTGCCGCGGCATTAATACGGCAGTTGCTTGATATTTACGCTGAATTACAGTGAGATAGCTGGGCTTTATAAAGCCAATCCGAGGTCGTTGCCGGGCACACCCTCGTAGCACGGGCAAGCGCTTGGGCGCCTGTATCTGCCACGCACGGTCTAGCCCAGTCCACCCTGCCAGCACTGTGCAGCCGTCTTCGGCACACCGCTGTGAAATCGAAATTCTGTATCGGGGGCCTCAATCAATGCACGCTCTTGTTCGAGCAACACGGGTAAACGCTCCCGCACATCCTGCATTGAACCGACGGTCTGCGCCAGTTGCAGATAATCGGCGAAATGCCTGGACTCCGATGCCAGCAAAGAGCGGTAAAAATCGCCGAGGCCCGTGTCAAGTAACGGCGCCAGCGCAGCGAAGCGCTCACAGGAACGCGCCTCGATAATCGCCCCTACCAACAATGTATCCACCAGGCGGCCAGGCTCTGTCGCACGCACCTGCTGCCGCAGTGCACCGGCGTAGCGAGAGGCTGACAATTGCAGATAGTCTACTCCCCGTGTCTGCATAATACCGATGACCTGCTCGAAGTGACGCAACTCCTCCCGTGCCAAGCGTGAAAGTTTGTGCAGTAATGCATCATGTGCGACGTAACGGTACAGCATCTGGAGCGCCGTGGAAGCCGCTTTCTTTTCGCAGTTGGCGTGATCTACCAGCAAGATATCGGGGTTTTGCAATGCCCAGTCCAACCAGGCCGCCGGCGTCGAACAAAGCAGGAAAGACTGGATAGCAACCGGCACGCCCATCACTGTGCCCCATCGCGAAACAGATCTGGACTCATCATATAGCGCTCATAGTGTGCCTCTGACAACACATAGAACTCGCTGTCAATTGCTTCGCGCAGGGCAGGCAAGGGCATATCACGGTAACGCAAATCCACCTCAAAACCATATCTCCTGGTATCGCTAATCTGCCCTGCCCCCGCCTTCAGTAGACTAAACACCCAGCAGTATTCGTCATGCCAGGGCTCAAAGCGAATCTTCTGCACATTCAGCTGCCATTGCAGTAGCGCGGTGTCGCGAACCCGCAGCTTGTTGCTGACACATTGAGAAAGAAAGCTGGACAAACGCCCATCCACCGCGCGCTTTTGCAACTCCGTGTAACTGTTCCAGTCAATCACTTCATGACAGAACCGCTTGCATCCGCGACAGACGCTGTCGCCAATGCCAGTTGAACAGACACCGATACAGGGCGTTTTGACGGGTACGTCTAGCATGAAGCGGGCGCACGAAAAGCGTGAATTCAACTCGAGTGTACGGTATCACCGAGGTGAATGCGAGGTATAAGCGGTTGATTCATTTATCTTATTTGGACCCTGCGCTATAATCGCGCCGCGTGTTAATCCCCACGACTGCGTGCCTTTGGGCCACCTCCACAGTCGCGCACCCATGCAAAGGAGCTCCACCGTGCTAGATGCTTATCGCGAACATATTACCGAGCGTGCCGCTCAGAACATCCCACCAAAGCCCCTGTCTGCCGAACAAGTGGCAGGGCTAGTGGAACTTCTGAAAAACCCGCCTGCCGGCGAGGCGGCCTACCTGCTCGAGCTGATTGGCACCCGAGTACCACCCGGCGTGGATGAGGCCGCCTATGTGAAGGCCAGTTTCCTCTCGGCCATCGTCAAGGGCGAGACCGACAGCCCGCTCATTGACCGCACTATGGCGGTGAAACTGCTGGGTAACATGCACGGCGGCTACAACATCGCGACCCTTGTCGGGCTCCTGGATGATACTGCCTTGGCTGGATACGCCGCGCAAGAACTGAAGCATACCCTACTCATGTTCGACGCATTCCACGATGTTGCAGCGTTGGCAGACCAGGGGAATGCACACGCGCAAGCTGTGATGCATTCCTGGGCCGCGGGCGAGTGGTTCAGCAATCAGCCAGAGGTCCCCGAGTCCATTCAGGTGGCGGTATTTAAAGTAACCGGTGAGACCAACACCGACGATTTGTCACCCGCCCCGGACGCCTGGTCACGGCCGGATATCCCCTTGCACGCGCAGGCCATGTACAAGATGACCCGCGAGGGTCTGCACCCTGAAGAACACGGGACCACGGGACCCCTGCAGCAGATCGAGTCGATTCGATCCAAAGGTTTACCCGTCGCCTTCGTCGGCGATGTGGTGGGCACGGGATCATCGCGCAAGTCAGCAACAAACTCGGTGTTATGGTTCTTTGGTAACACCTTGGATGGCATACCCAACAAACGCGGCGGCGGCATCTGCATCGGCGGCAAGGTCGCGCCCATCTTCTACAATACGATGGAGGATGCCGGCGCTTTGGTTTTTGAAGCACCGGTCGATCGCATCAACATGGGTGATATCATCGAGATCCGCCCCTACGACGGCAAAATTCTATCTGCACATGGTGACCTGCTGTCAGAGTTTGCACTCAAGTCAGATGTATTACTGGACGAGGTGCGCGCCGGTGGGCGCATCAATCTAATCATTGGCCGTGGCCTGACCGCCCGTGCCCGCGAAGCCCTCGGCCTCGACGCCTCCGAACTGTTTCGCAGACCGGAACAGCCTGCGGATACCCACAACGGGTTTACCCTCGCGCAGAAGATGGTTGGGGCGGCCTGTGGCGTGGAAGGCATTCGTCCCGGCACCTACTGCGAACCGA
>JABSPW010000108.1 GCA_013214285.1 Halioglobus sp.
CGGGAGACCGCGTGATGTTGCGTGCTGAGGTAGTCTCTCAGCGCCGCGGTGTATGGAAGTTTGCCGTGAACTCTGACGTGGACGGCGAGATGGCTGCGTCAGCCACCATCCTCTGTGCAGACCGCTGAGTTCGATGGATGATCACGCAGAGCAAGCCTGGGGCGGCTCCCTGCTGGCCGGTGTCGACGAGGTAGGCCGAGGTCCGTTGGCGGGTGAAGTCGTGGCCGCAGCGGTCATTCTCGATGTGCGCCAGCCCATCGCCGGTCTGCGCGATTCTAAAAAACTGTCCCAGACACGTCGGGAAGCACTGGTCGATCGCATTCACGAGCGGGCGCTGGCCTGGGCTGTGGCCAGTGCCAGCGTGGCGGAAATCGATGCACTAAATATTTTACAGGCCTCCTTGCTCGCCATGCGCCGCGCCGTGGAGGCTCTGGACCCGCAACCGGCCCATGTCCTGGTCGATGGTACGCAGTTGCCCCAGTGGTCCTATAGGTCTGAAGCCCTAGTGCGTGGCGATGATAGGGTGCCAGCGATCGCAGCTGCATCTATTCTGGCCAAGGTGCATCGGGACCGGGCACTAGTGGCACTTGCGGATGAGTATCCAGGCTATGGCTTTGCCTCCCACAAGGGTTACCCGACACCTGCGCACCTGGAGGCATTGCGTACCCTTGGGGTTACGCCGGTCCACCGGCGCAGTTATGCCCCCGTTAAAAAGCTGCTGGCCGGGGGCTGAGGGCGATGTGTGACTGGCGTAGAATGATGCCATGACCAACTTTGTTCACCTGCGTCTGCATACAGAATACTCGCTCGTCGATGGCCTCGTTCGGGTCAAGCCATTGGTGGCTCGGGTGGCTGAATTGGGTATGCCGGCCGTGGCGGTGACCGATGTCAGCAACTTCTTCGGACTCATCAAATTTCGCAAGGCCGCGTTTGCGGTGGGCGTGCAGCCCGTGTTTGGTGTCGACCTTATGGTGATGGAGGGAGAGGATCCGGATCGTGCCTACCCGTTGTGTCTGTTAGCAATGGATAACGTCGGCTATGGTAATCTCACGAAACTGATTTCCCGAGCCTATACGGATGGACAGCAACTGGGCCTCCCCCACGTGGCCAAAGCTTGGCTTCTGGAGGCTGCAGAAGGCGTTATAGCACTGTCCTGTGGAGCCATGGGTGATGTGGGTCAGGCACTGCTGGGTGCCAAGACACCCCTTGCAGAGGAGCGTGCACGGTATTGGATGGCTATGTTTCCAGGACGCTTTTACCTGGAGCTGCATCGCACCGGCCGTGAGGGGGATGAACGACACCTGCACGCGGCGGTAGATCTTGCGTATGCATTGCAGTGCCCGGTTGTGGCAACCAATGATGTGCGTTTCCTGCAGGCAGAAGAGTTTGAGGCTCATGAGGTTCGTGTGTGTATCGGGGAGGGCCGCACACTAGATGATCCGCGACGCGCGCGCATTTATACGGAGCAGCAGTACCTCCGTTCTCCTGGTGAGATGACCGAAATATTTTCAGATATTCCCGAGGCGCTGGCCAATAGCGTTGAGATTGCGCGGCGCTGCAATGTGGAATTGGAGCTAGGGAAACCCTACTTGCCCGACTACCCGGTGCCAGAGGGTATGACCCTAGACGCGTTTTTCCGTCAACAGAGCCATGCGGGATTAGAGCAGCGTCTTCAGGCCTGCCGGGAGCGCGGTGAGACCGAAGTCAGTAGCAAAAGAGATGTGTACCGGGAACGGCTCGATTTTGAGTTGGATACTATTACGCAGATGGGCTTTCCGGGTTATTTTCTGATCGTCATGGATTTTATTCGCTGGGCCAAGGACAACAATATACCAGTGGGTCCGGGGCGAGGCTCCGGTGCAGGTTCACTGGTCGCATACTCGCTGCAGATTACCGATCTTGACCCACTGGACTACGATCTGCTCTTCGAGCGCTTCCTTAATCCTGAACGTATTTCCATGCCGGATTTCGATGTCGATTTCTGCATGGAGAAACGCGATCAGGTTATTGATTACGTGGCCGATACCTATGGCCGGGCAGCGGTCTCCCAGATTATTACATTTGGAACCATGGCCGCTAAGGCAGTGGTGCGGGATGTGGCGAGAGTGCAAGGCAAGTCCTATGGTCTGGCAGATAAGCTCTCCAAGATGATCCCATTTGAAGTGGGTATGACGTTGGAAAAGGCCTTGGAGCAAGAAGAGGCTCTGCGAGATTTTCTGCGGGAGGACAGCGCAGCCCAGGAGATCTGGGATATGGCCGAGCAGCTTGAAGGTGTGGTGCGTAACGTTGGAAAGCATGCGGGGGGAGTAGTCATTGCGCCGTCTCGTCTTACCGATTTTTCACCGCTGTATTGCGACGAGCGTGGCACCGGATTGGTCACGCAGTATGACAAGGGAGACGTGGAAGATGCCGGGCTGGTCAAGTTTGATTTCCTCGGCCTGCGGACTCTGACGATTATCGACTGGGCAGTGCAGATGATCGACAAGGCCCGCGAGCGACAGGGAGAAACGCCCCTTGATATTGCGCAACTGCCCCTGGATGACGAGGCCGGCTTTGCGCTGCTCCGGTCCGGTGAGACGACTGCTGTGTTCCAGCTAGAGTCGCGTGGCATGAAGGAATTAATCGAGCGTCTGCAGCCGGATTGTTTTGAGGATATCGTAGCGCTCATGGCGCTATTTCGCCCTGGGCCCTTGCAGTCTGGCATGGTGGACAACTTCATCAATCGCAAACACGGCAGGGAACAGCTTGCTTATCCGGATGCCCAGTACCAGCACCCCTCTTTGCAACCCATACTGCAGCCAACCTACGGCATCATACTGTATCAAGAACAGGTGATGCAGATCGCGCAGGTGCTGGCAGGCTATACATTGGGCGGCGCCGATGTATTGCGACGTGCCATGGGCAAGAAGGACCCCAAGGAAATGTCCAGGCAACGCCAGAGCTTCGAGGAAGGCGCACAGGCCAAAGGTGTTGACGGGGACCTGGCGATCAAGATATTTGATCTGGTGGAAAAATTTGCTGGCTATGGGTTCAACAAATCCCACTCGGCCGCTTATGCCCTGGTGTCTTACCAAACTGCCTGGTTGAAGGCACACTACCCGGCCCAATTCATGGCGGCGGTAATGAGCTCTGAGCTCGACAAGACCGATAAGATTGTTGTCTTTGTCGATGAATGCAAGCGCATGGGGCTGTCGCTCAAGCTACCCGATGTCAACGAAGGACAATATATGTTCACTGTGAACTCTGGCGGTGACATCATTTACGGCTTAGGCGCGATTAAGGGATTGGGCGAGGGTCCTATCGCCAGCATACTGCAGGCCCGTGATACGGGCGGTGCGTTTCGCGATCTGTTCGACTTTTGCGCGCGCACCGATCCACGCAAGGTCAACCGCAGGGCAATTGAAGCGATGATTCGCGCGGGCGCGATGGACTCCATGGGTGTCGAGCGCTGGGTACTGATGACCGCACTTGACGATGCCTTGCGCGCGGCTGAACAAAGTGCTAGCAATCGAGATAGCGGTATTGATGACCTGTTTGGCGAAGTCGTCCCGTCCCAACAAACCAATGACGACGATTTATATGGTCCGTTTCGTCACGCACGTCCCTGGACTGATAAAGAGCGTCTCGGTGGGGAGCGGGATACACTCGGTCTTTACATCACAGGGCATCCGATTGATGAGTACCGGGAGGAGGTTCGTAAGTATGCACCTAATCGCATAGCCGAACTGAACCCAGAGGCGCGCTACGGTCAGGCAAACCAGGCAGTCGCTGGCTTGATCATGGCTCTGCGTACAATGAATACCCGGCGTGGGACTATGGCAGTTATGACGCTGGATGACAGCAGTGCACAAATAGAGGTAACCCTGTTTTCCGAAGCTTACTCCGAATTCAGAAATCTCCTAGTGAAAGACACTATCATCATCGCCGAGGGGCGCATAGCCGTCGACGATCGAACGGGCAATCTTGCGATGCGCGCGACGACGTTGCACAGCCTCGTCGCGGCGCGACAAAACAAGGTGACCGACCTCACTATTGAGGTACGTGCTGAAGAGGCGAATGATCGGTTTGCGGAATTACTGGAACAAGCCCTGGCGGGTGCGGGTGGTGGAAGCTGCCCGGTGTCGCTGATTTACAGGCAGCCTGCTAACTCGGCCCGCATCAAACTGGGTGAGCGTTGGCGAGTTGTTCCGAGTGACGAATTGCTGCAGAAATTGCGAGATGTAGTGGGCAGTCAAGCCGTTGCCTTGCAGTATCGGTGATGATACAGAGATTGTCGTCGGGCAGCGCGTATGACCTCTAGATCTCAGTTGCCTTAAAAAAATAGGAGAAATGTGATGTTGCTTGCAAATAAGGTGGTAATTGTCTCTGGCATAGGTCCAGGCCTGGGTCAGGAGCTATCAACTCTTGCAGCAAAGGAGGGCGCAAGTGCAGTAGTTTTGGCCGCCCGTACCCAGAAGAAACTCGATGCGGCAGAGCAGGAGATCAGAGAGTTGGGTCTGGGGACCAAGGTATTGAAGTTGGCGACTGATATCGCTAGCAAGACGCAATGTGAGACCCTAGCTGCAAAAGTTGCCGAGAACTTCGGACGAATCGACGTGTTGTTTAACTCAGCATACAATCCGGGCGCTTTCGAGCCGGTTGAAACAGCTAGCATGGAGGGTTGGCGTCAGGCGATAGATGTCAATCTGTTTGGCACTATGCATCTGACCCAGGCCTGCATTCCGCATATGAAAGATGCCGGTGGATCCATTGTTATGATCGCCACCATGGTAGAGCATAAGCCTATGGCGACGCAGGGCGGTTATGGCGCTTCTAAGATGGCGCTGCGCGCGGCCACCAAGCATCTGGCGCTGGAGCTGGGCAAATATGGGATCAGGGTTAACAGTGTTCATATGGGCTGGATGTGGGGCCCCAATGTCGAAATGTATTTTGATTGGCAATCGCAGTCGACCGGCAGGGGCAAGCAGGAGCTTATCGCTGAGGTGTCGGCGAATATCCCCCTTGGAGAGATACCCGACGATGGCGAATGTGCTAAGGCGGCGCTATTTTTTGGTTCTGATTATTCCAAGGTCGTGACCGGGGCAGCGTTGGATGTCAACGGTGGTGAGTATATGCCCATCTAGAGAGGATCTGTTGAATGAGTGATACGGAAAAAATTGAGGCTGCAGTCTTTCGACGCCTGTTGGCGCATCTGGAGGAGCGCAGTGATGTGCAGAATATTGATTTGATGAATCTTGGCGGTTTTTGTCGCAATTGCCTGTCTAAGTGGTACATGGCAGCGGCGCAGGAGGCAGGCCGGCAGGTAGATTATGACGAGGCACGCGAACGTGTATACGGCATGCCTTATAATGAGTGGAAGGAGCAGTACCAGAGGCCGGCTACGCCCGAGCAGAAAGCCGCCTTTGATAAAAAAAAGTAGGCGCGACCGTTACAGAGGGCCGTAGGGCAAAAAGCGATTCTCGCTAAATTCTCTCAGCCACGTTAATAGTGTCTTATCCAGTCTTACCCCCCGTGTTCGCAGCACTTTCGCCAGTGGGATGACCGGTGATTCGGCTCCGGCCTCCCAGCCGGGCAGCTTTTCTGCTATGGCAAAAAAACGAATCAGATGAGTGAGTTCATCGTCGTCGAGGGTTTCCGCTATGTTGCGCCAGACCGAGTGATCAATTTTCATAAGGCCTGCCAGCCGTTGCGTCTCGTCATCGCCCAGCAGTGGGTCTAATTGCGCCAGTTGGTCTTGTCGGTCGAAATCGATCAGGCGCTGCAAAAGACCCGGCTCAGACACCAGCGTCGCGTCCGATGATTCAGTTCTCGGGTCCCAGGATTCCGGTGTCATCAGTGATGTCACGAGGCCAAACAAGGTGTACAGTGTACTGGAATTCAGCGCCAACTGAAAATTGGCAAGCGTGTTTTAGTTGTCGTCGTTGATAACGTCCCGATAGTAGCGGTAGTGGCTCGTGTAGGGCTCGACTGCAACGTCTGCGATGCGCTGCAGTGCATCATAGATACTCTCCCACGATCTACGGTGACTGTCTTTTCCCGCTTTCGCGTGTCGCCCCATTTCATTGAAACGATCGCCGATTGCTGCCGCGCTTTCTATGGTGGCCTGGAGCAGGAACATTTCCGCTATGAGAAGGTTATTCACCTTGTGGCGAACACGGTTCTGGGGAATTCTTTTTGTCTGCATGCGTTTTCCTCACCAGGTGCCTTTAATCTGTGCTTGCTATTCAAGCGCTCGCTTGTGGTGCGACGCTGGCTTTTCCTGCCCCACCAAGTTGCCTGGACGCGTTGCCATCGGCCCTTGGTGCGTTTGTTCAGTAGGGTGCGGCGCAATGCTGCAAATCCCATGCCAAGAGGCTGGCGATCTCTCCAGGGAGGAAATGGCTGGCGCAGCGCCTGGGTTGGACAACACGTACGGTCTCGGTCTGCGCCATCGTGCCGCCGAGGGCATGGAACGGCTGTGAGTCCACTGGGGGCGGCCGTGTCGCGGGTAGAGATGTTATATGCGCTTCCATTACGCTATGCTTTCTCACCTCCGTGTGAGAATTTGAGGGGATAGGTGTGGTGAGCAGGTTGAGTATGCAGGTGAGCCTGTTTCTGCTGCTGGCGCCTGCGGTATTTTCCAATGAGCTGACGGGTATTCTCATTGTTGAAATTTCTGGTCTGAAGCATGCATCGGGAAATGTGTATATCGCGGTCTACGAATCCGATTCCACCTGGCTGAGCGATGACACGATCGCCGTCAAAAAGCTGGCAATTGTGGATGCGTTGGACGGAGATTTGGTACGGACTGAATTGCATCTGCCATTGGGCGACTATGCGCTCACAGCTTTTCATGACATAGACAATGACGGGGAGCTCGATACGAGCTTTATCGGTATGCCAAAAGAGCCGATTGCCATGTCCAACAATGCGGTAGCCAGATTTGGGCCGCCCAAGTTTGAGGATGCAGTTTTCACGTTAGGCGCCAAACCCATGATTCAGCACATCACGATCAGAGCGCTGTAGTCTGGATTTGTGTGTCACACCAAAGCGGTAATATTACACAAAACACTATATATGAGGTGTTTTTCTGTGCACTCCTTCACATCAGTCTGCGGGCTGTACTGCGTTCTAGTGCGTTAACTGGTATCAAGTAAGTCAGGCACGCAGCGAGTGGTAACGGTAATGTCCCGCACCGTCGAGCAGAGTAGAGAGCTGTCCTTATCCAGCCAGGAAGCGTTTCGTCTGCGCATGCTTAACCAGTGTTGTCACATCCGAGATTACCGACAGGCCGTGCTGAAAAATACCGGTCGACTGCTCACTCCCGACGAAGCCGCTATGGAGTGGATTGAACGTTATGCTGCAACTTTTGACCGCGATTACCCGCTTTCACCAGCCGATTGAGACCTTTCGCCCACTGATTTGGAGAAGCCTCGCAGTGGCCTTATACTGCAACTGCACACAGCGGCACATAGTAAAAATGTAAATCGGTCGCTGGCGGTAACGATCTGAATCAATTCTGAGCACTTCTTAAGCACGGGCCTCTGGCGCTAACCAGCCCTGCCGGCCCCTGGAACGCACTGTATGCTGTTCAACTCCTTCCTTTTTCTTTTCGCTTTTCTGCCGCTGACATTGGCGGCATTTTACGCGACGCGAAAGTGGACTTCGGCACGAGTAGCCGTTGGCTTGCTGGTCTTCGCTTCGCTTGTCTTTTACGGTTACTGGAAGCCTATTTACCTGTTTCTCCTGTTGGGTTCGATTTCCGTCAACTATGCATTTGGCAGGGTGCTTGCGGTTCAGAGTCCATCTCGTAAATTCCTCGTTGCTGGCGTGTCTCTCAATCTATTACTACTCGGCTATTTCAAGTACAGTGGTTTTTTGGCCGGCGAAACCAATGTCTTGCTTGGCTTGTCCTTGCCTGTCCCCGTCGTGGCACTGCCGCTGGCTATTTCGTTTTTTACCTTCCAGCAGATTGCTTATCTGGTTGACTGTTACCGGCATGCTGCTCAAGAGAAAAGTTTCCTGAACTACTGCCTGTTTGTCAGTTTTTTTCCACAGCTGATAGCGGGCCCCATTGTTCACCACAAGCAAATAATGCCGCAGATATCGAGAATGGTGTCAGATAGCCATTTGAAGCCGCGATTTGCTGCGGGACTCACCCTATTAAGCTTCGGATTATTCAAGAAGGTTATCATTGCAGACAATTTTGCGCTTTACTCTACCCGGTTTTATGATGATGCAGTCTCCGACGTGCTTCATACCGGCGATGCCTGGGTGGGGGCTTTGTCGTACCACTTTCAGATCTATTTTGATTTTTCAGGCTATTCAGACATGGCTATTGGTCTCGCCATGCTGTTCGGTATTATATTGCCCGTAAACTTTAATTCACCGTATCAAGCCCTTTCGATCGTAGATTTCTGGCGACGCTGGCATATGACCCTATCGAGGTTCTTGAGGGACTATCTATACATTACGTTGGGAGGGAATCGGAGGGGTACGGTTAGACGCTATATAAATCTTTTGGTGACCATGCTCCTTGGCGGCCTTTGGCACGGGGCTGCCTGGACCTTTGTGGTGTGGGGCGGTTTACATGGCTTATATCTGGTAATCAATCATGCTTGGAGTGCGCTTCTGGAGCGGCTTGGTTGCGCAGCGGTTATGCGCAACCCATTGTACAAGCTAGTCTGCCTCCTACTAACGACGGTCGCCGTGATGGTTGCCTGGGTCTATTTTCGCGCGCCGGACTTTTCGGTGGCAAACGATACGATTCTAGCCATGACAGGTGGTGGCGAAGCGGGTTTCTCGGATGGCTATCGGTCGTTTCTGTCACGGGCGGGATTTGCTGATTCCGCGTCCCTGGTGACGGGCTATCCGCTGTCTCCGGTCTGGTTCATGCCGCTGGTATTTTCTGTTGCCTTGCTGTTTACGTTTACGGTGCCCAACTCAATGGAAGTGCTGGGCTTGATTGCGCATAATGGCGTGATCAGATGGCGTCCCAGCCTAATCTGGGCTTTACTCTGCGCTGCAATGCTGTGCTGTTCAATCATCGGGATGTTCGGGAGCACCGAGTTTATTTATTTCCAGTTCTAGCTGACTGATGGCTTCAACCTGTCCCGGGAATCGTTCGAGTAGCCTGTCGATCCTGAGCCGCACCTCTTCGGTTGCGTGGGGGTATGCAGCTCTGTAGGCGTCCTTCAATTTCCGTTGGCGCAGCAACCAGCCTTCGATATTTTCCGCATCTATTTTACCGCCGAAGCCCGTACTATGGTCTCCCGTAATGTAGTCCAGAATGCGGTCTCCTGTATCTGTTGTGATATGTGCGGAGTCGAAAAACCATTTAAGTTCAGAGGATGCCGTCTCCTCGTCAAGCAGATCGAAAAGTTCTGGGTAGTAACCGTTAAAGTCCCAAATACCAAAGGGTGCCTGATCACGAGCCCTGGCGGCGTGGGCATTGATGGTGACCAGGTGTCTTTTCCAGTCCTCGAAGCTTTCCCAAAGACCAGCATATTCCAACGTGTCCAATAACCTCGCGTGTATGGGTAGGATCACTATCTCCAATTCGACGTCAGTATCGTGAGCCAGTTCAAGTAAGGATTGGAAGTAAAAAAAAGGATGGTTAGGTGTTTCTTTGCTTTCCTGGAGCGAAAACGTTCTCGAGTCTGGAAAAAACCATGTATCACGGATATAGACTTGTTCCATGAAATTGAAAGCAGTGATCGGTTTTCGGTCGGTCACAAATGCGAAGTGCCACAGACCGTTGTCGTGTAGTTCGGTGTGCGGGTAATGGCCTGATTGTGCATGCTTTTGGTTTCTGATGGTGCGAACACTGTCACGCAGGGTTTGGTATGCCCACAGCCCTGAAGTATAGTCCCGCAGTGCCTGCAGGAGAAATCCTGGTTCTTGCCATATTGCTCCCCTAAGTGACGTGCGCCGCCGAAACGCGTTGGTGCTGCTTTCCGGTATTGAATAAAACGTGTTGAAGGTGAAAAAATCGACAAAGTAAATGGCTTTTTTTACATCTTTAAAGTTCACAGCGGACATGAATTTTAGGAAGTCGATTTCGGGTGTTGCTCCCGGTGTGGCGAAATTATAGTACCTGTCGCTGCGAATAGCTGCGTGGTTAGGATCAATAGATCTACCGGCGCGAGAGGATCCTAGGATGACATTTGAATAGTCGCTAAGCATGAACTGATAAGGTTTGGTGACGGGCAGTTGCAAGAATATTTCCGTTTTTTTCAAGTTCAGATCTTTCAGGGCCGGTGTGCCCATCAGCTGATAGGGGTCAATAGCGATATTGATGGCGCCCAGCATGCCAAGGCCTAGACCGGTCAGTGCGAGAGTTTTTAGGCAATAAGAGAAATTAGTTGTCATCCCGTGTGCTGTGCGTACCAGATATAAGATGGTGAGGTCGGTTTCTCCGCAACAGGTGCACCGTAGACCGAGCCTAGGGGATCACTGCAGCACGCCCATCGGGAAATTCAGAAGGAGCAAAGAACCACGATTCGATCGCATATCGAGATTCAGTCATTCTTGTATTGCGGTAGGTGCGGTGCAGTAGCCAGTGGTCAAAGATGAGCATATCTCCGGCTTTGAAATCTGGTCGCACAACCGGAAATCTTGTGCGGTAGGCATCGACTTGGCTGTCTGCCACGCTCCAGTCGAACACATTGCCCGAGGCATTCAAGATGTATTCATCGAAATACTTGAGTACCAGTTCCATCCCCGGTGCGGCCTCGCCACAGTCTGTCAGACAAGTCCACACGTTCATAGAGACGATATCGTTTTTGTCACCAAGAAAGCGGCCGTCCTGGTGCCATTCAGCGGGTGTGCCCGGGTTTGCTTTCCAAAGAACAAATTTGCTCGCAGACATGAGAGGGTTCTCCCCGATAAAATCCCTTGCGAGCGCTGTAATGCCGGTACGCTCCAGCATATCGCAGACTAGAAACATGGTGTGTGGAGAGTCTGACGCCAGGCACGCGCCTGATGTCTTAGCGAAGTCGCGAGCGGCTGCAACACTGATGGCCTGTTTGCCGTTGGCATAGCGTGGGATGCTATGCCATTGGGGTTCAGGGTTTTCCCCGTGCAATGCGTTGTGCGATGCTTCGATAGAGTCTCTGAGTTGCCCAACGGCGGTACTATCTATAGCTCGCGGCAGGTAAAGGCAGCCTTTGTCGGCAAATGCCGAGTTCACAATGTCGGCAGTCACTTCGTGTAAGGAGGAGACGGGCATACCTTGCTCATAGGCAAGTGGCCCGGGATCTTTTCTCGGTCTTGACTTGGGTCCTCTGGTGTCGACGATGGCGGCTGCAATGCGCAAGTCCCTGATCAGGATTTCACGGGTGGCGCTGGGTTCCATGCGATTAGCGGCCATGAGGTGACGCAGCGCCTCCTGGGCCTGGCCCGCAGCGCTCGCCTTGCGGGCGGCTGCGTCCAACGCAGTTGCGCCCTTGTTAGCATTCATTTGGAAACCCTCTCATCCGAGCAAAAAACGACTCAAAGGACGAGTCTATTTTATCTGGACCGGTAGGCAAAGCGTAATCCACTTGTTTTGTGTGACAACTAGCAGTTTACGTTATGAGGGCCGATATCTCACTCAGTCTTTCTCCGTCGGCGATTCCCACAGTTTAGTCGACTGATCTCATGTTATTATCGCTCCAGTAGGCTTTCATACTGCTGACTTCGCCGGCCTCGTTAAATTCGAATACATCGATGATCTCAATGACCATGCCCGGGACCTTAACAATGAACGGAAAGGCGACTGCGTTGCCCGCGCAGCGCGGTTCTCCCGTGAGCTCCAGCTTTGCTCCTCCGGCAAAGCCGGTTGCATAAAATTCGCAGATACTATCAATGCCCTCCCGAATCTCGGTGCCCACGGGGTCTTCTACCCTGGCGTCATCAGCGTAGATTTCGCGGATAATCTCCGTATCGTGTTTTTCGAACGCGTCCACGTATTTGTGAACGGCAGTCACCATCGTGTTGTGGTCCATAGCTTTTGCCTCCGGTTTAATAGCCACACAGGGTGGCATAGCGATCCTTGTGAAACCCCGTATCGCCAAGTACCTGCATAGCGACCCGGGCACGCTTGAGGAAAAAACCGATTTCAAGCTCATCCGTTACGCCAATACCACCATGCATTTGCACCGCCTCATTTGTGACCAGTTTGGCAAGCTCATTCAGCTTGGCTTTGGCGAGACTAGCCATTACCGGTAGTTGCTCAGGGGATTCATCGATACAAGACAGTGCTTGCAGTACAACTGATCTGCACAGTTCGATCTCCGACTGCATATGCGCCGCACGGTGTTGTAAGGCCTGAAAAGAACCGATCAAAGTATCGAATTGCTCCCGTTCTTTTAGGTAGCGCACCGTGCGCTCGAAGGCTTCTACCGAGAGGCCCATCATTTCAGCGGCCATGGCTATTCGGCCACGATCCAGCACCGGCTCTAACAAATTCCAGCCTTTACCGGCTTCTCCAAGGACATCTGTCTGAGGTATTTTAACCTTGTCAAAACGGATATTGGCGGCATTGCGACTGTCGGCCATGATTGTCCGCTGTACGTGCACCCTATCGGTATCCCGGTCGACTAGCACCAGCGTCAGTCCCTGTGGTGAGCTTTCCTCTTCATCAGATCGTGCCACTACAATCAGTTTATCCGCGCTGTGTCCATCGAGCACAAAGACCTTTTCACCTTCTAGCACCATTCCGTCGCCATCATGTTGCAGTGTAGTGGTAATACAAGTTGGTCGGTGGTGGTGCGTTTCTTCCAATGCGAGCGCCAGGGTCAGTTCACCGCGAGCGATCGCGGGCAGCAGGCTTTGCTTCTGGTCTTCAGTACCGCCCAACAGGATGGCAGATGCACTGACTATGGCTGAGCAG
>JABSPW010000109.1 GCA_013214285.1 Halioglobus sp.
CGTGCCGTCGAGCGCGGTGTTGGGGGAGACTCGAGGTGGGCCGGGTCTGCCCGACGGCATTCCGGTTGCAGGTGTTGCCGGAGACCAACAGGCTGCGTTGTTCGGGCAGGCCTGCTTCGGTGTCGGCGATGCCAAGTGTACTTTCGGTACGGGCTCGTTCATTTTGATGAATACGGGTGGGCAGCGACTGCACTCGAAGTCCGGGTTGCTCACAACGGTGGCCTGGCAACTGGGGGAGCGTGCCGATTTGGTCTATGCCTTGGAGGGAGGTGCCTTCGTATGCGGTGCGGCAGTGCAGTGGCTGCGAGATGAATTGCAGATGTTCAAAGCGACCTCCAAAATCGAGAAACTGGCGCGCAAAGTAGCCGACCATGGGGGCGTAGAGTTTGTCCCGGCGCTCACTGGTCTGGGCGCGCCGCATTGGGCGCCGGATGCCCGTGGCACCCTGACCGGCCTGACTCGGGGTACCCAGCGTGGGCATATAGCGCGGGCGACCCTGGACGCGATGGCGCTGCAGAACGCCGATATCTTGCGTGCAATGGAGCAGGACCTGGGTAAGCGCATGAAGCCGCTGCGCGTGGATGGCGGCGCTGCCGCAAACAACCTGCTGATGCAGATCCAGGCTGATGTCCTGGGCCGTCGCCTTATTCGCCCCCAGACGATTGAGACCACCGCGGCAGGTGCCTGCTATCTGGCGGGGCTCGGCATAGGGCTTTGGAATAGCCCAGCCGACATCAAGAAAATCTGGCAGACAGAGCGTGAGTTCGCGGTTGAGATGAGCGCTGGCGCGCGAGTTAAGCGACAGGCGTCCTGGGAGACCGCCCTGCAACGGACACTGCTTTCCTAGTCAGTCACCCGCAGCAAAGTCAGATCTGAGTCGGTATTTAGTCGATATGAGGTGTTCTTCACATAACGCACTTGAGATGACATAGCGCCTGCACTTATATTGTGCATAGAAGCGGGTTTCAGTGGAAACGATAGCGCCTATGCACCGTAAAGCATCGTTTATAGAGCACGGTTTCTGCGTAACGCTGAGTGACGCACCAAACAGGTTCATGTTTTCGCAGCTGAGTGGCACGATGAAGCGGGCAACCCCGGTTCGTCTCAATATTATTGACGTTTTGAATCAGGGTTTCGAGGGTGATCAAGAGAGCCTGATTGAGGCGTTGCACCGACGGCATGGCGCCCCAAGAGGGGCGATTCGAAAGTTTCTCGGGGCGCTCGATGACAATGGCTATCTTCGTTCCACCGCGCCTGAGGGCCGGTACGCGGAGGTGCCGCCTGGAGTAATCGCCGATGTCGGTGATGATACAGTTGTGTTGGTAACGCCCACCAGTTTTGTCACCGAATCCGGCTGCTATTGCTACTACAGTCATGAGGGTAAGCGGTTACTGGGCCTCACACTGGAGGAGCTCCATGTCCTTGCACTATTTGTCGAGCCGATGTCTGTCGCGGCGGCCAAGACAAAATATTGTGCTCAGGCGCGTGAAGCTGCAATCAGCGCTGATCATATTGACGGCTTGGTTGGTCGTGTGGCCGCGGCAGGCTTGTTTGCTGAACCCGATGCGGAGGAGGTAGACAACGAGACGGCGTTATTTGCCACTGTTGACCGCGCTTTGCTGCAGTCTCTGGTTGATAAAAGAGTCGTGGTGCACGACCAAGCGGTCGCAGAGCGGGGTAATGATCTGATTCAGGTTGTCCCTGTGAATACTGTTCCGGGAACAACGCCCGCTTCGTTGGGCTTATTGTTTGCCTATGCGCAGGGATACGAGGGAGGTCGACTGCAGAAAAATTACGATTTTATCCCGATGTTTCTGACAGATGAAGCCAGGGTTGCAGAGCGTAGCTGCAGACCCGGCATCTACATGTTTTCCAATTATGTGTGGAACGTGGAGGAGAATCTGGCACTGTCGAAAATTGCCAAAACTAGCAATCCTCACAACATTACTATCCATGGTGGGCCCAGCACGCCGGCCTATGAGCACGATTGCGAGGTGTTTTTCGCAGACCACCCTCATGTAGATGTCGCTGTAAGAGGCGAGGGTGAACGCACGTTTGCAGAGATACTCGATGTATTGGACCTATCGACGGCGGGAGATCTCAATGCCCTTAAGCGTGTGCCTGGTTTGAGTTATCGAACAGCCACCGGCGTGTGTCGGACTGAGGATCGCGACCGCATACCGGATCTTGATGCAATTCCCTCGCCCTATCTTACGGGGCTGTTCGATGAATTCGCGGCTGTCCGATCAAGCGCAATTATCGAAACCAATCGCGGGTGTCCCTATGGCTGCACATTTTGCGACTGGGGTTCCGCGACGCTATCAAAAGTGCGGCGGTTCAGCATAGAACGCGTGTTTGCGGAGCTGGAATGGTCTGCTAGCCGCCGTGTCGAGGATGCCTCTATTGCCGATGCAAATTTCGGCATGTTGAAGCGTGATGTCGATATCACGCAGAAGATCGCCGACTTGAAAATACAGTACGGTTATCCCAATACGGTAGGGGTCAATTACGCGAAAAACCAGGTCAGGTATTTACGAGATATAATACGGATCCTGGCGGAGGTTGGCATTTTGGCGGAAGGGACACTGTCTTTTCAGACGCGGGATGAGGAGACACTGTCAGCGATCGATCGCTCGAACATTAAGCTGTCAAAGTACAATGAGCTTGCCACGGAATTTCGTAAAGCAAAATTGCCGATGGGGATTGAGCTGATGATGGGTTTGCCCGGCTCAACGGTGCAGGCGTTCCGCAACGACCTGCAACAGTGTACCGACCGGGACCTTCGTGTTCAGGTGGCGCCGACTCAGTTGTTACCGAACAGTCCGATGAACGAGCCCGGTTATCGGAAAAAGCACGGCATTATAGCGAAAGTGGGGGAATATGTGGAGGAGACCGCGTCGTATACCCACGACGAATGGTTGGAAATGATGCGATTGCGAAGCACCTATTTTATTTTGGACACGTATGGAGTTGCCCGATACGTGGCGCGTTATGTACGTAGCGAATTGGGGATGTTTGAAATAGATTTCTACGATAGGCTTAGGATCGAGAGTTCGCGTCATCCTTCGAGATGGCCCGTTATTGCGAGGTGTCTCAATTCGCTAGAAGAGTACATGGCTCCTCCCGGCTCCTGGTATTTTTTCGTCGAGGAGCTCAGGGATTTTGTGGTGAGTGAGTTGAGTCTCTCCGACGATTCGGGGTTGAAGGTGACGCTAGACGTGCAACTTGGCCACTTACCGGCGTCCGATAGACGGTTCCCCATGCAGCTTGAATTAGAGCATGACTTTGCTGCCTGGTGGGGTACGATGTTGGGGACGAGAGATGAGGGGCATCGAGAAGACTGGGAAAAGTATGTGCCACACTTATCAGAGTATGACTCGGCCTCTATGATGATTACTGATCCAAATCGAATATGCGATCTTGAGGTCGGGAAGTCCCTCGGTGCCATGAATTACAGTTTGCGCACCTGGGAATTCGACTCGCCTGTGGCCAGATTTCGTAATTTGATGGCTGTTAGGCAGGTGTGAGACCCTAGTCGCACTGGCATGTTGGCTGGCTTTTCCATGTATGATGGAGATTCGCATAAAACAATTAAAGGTGTTGACCTTACCCGTGCCAAGAGAGGGTCACGCGGCCCATTGTAATCGCTATGGATGTGTCTGATTTTCAACTGACGCGAAGCCACCTCGAGCAACGCGACATCGCCTCCGATCGTGCCGCGTTGACGCGTCGTATCGAGGCATACCGGTACCTTGAGCCCTGTGGCGGTCAGCCGCTTATCGTCGCCGAAGACAAAGGCGCTGTGCCGACAGATGCTGTGATACCGGAAGTTGTCGTGGCTGATCTGACGGTAGACAGATTGCGAGAGGCCATGTCAGTGCACGGTGGCTTGATTATTCGGAATCTGTTTAACGGGCCGGAAATAGAGGCCTTGAAGCATGCTATCGACCAGGTATTGGGGGTATTTGACCTGCCAAGGAAGCAACGCAATCAGATGGCGACGCCATACTTTAATCCACCGGAGAATATGGCTTCCATTATGCCGGAAAAGGAAGAGGAGCTCGCCGCTCTGCGATATTTCAATGGTGCCGGTGGCGGGGCGATGTGTGTGGAAGCGCCTTGCGTTGCGGAGGCGCTGCTCCAGTTGTACGAAAAATACGGCGTAAAAAAGTGGGTTGCCGATTATCTGGGAGAGAATCCGGTGCTGTCGGTAAAAAAATGGATGTTACGCCGGTCTACGCTGCCTATCGCGGAATCAGGCTGGCACCAGGATGGTGCTTTCATGGGGACGGATATCAACAGTATTAATCTGTGGATTCCGCTCTCAGATTGTGGCGGTCTGACCGGTGCCCCCGGTATGGATATTGTTCCAAAACGGCTCTACAGTATTGGCTCGGCGGAGGGAGCGAGCTTCGACTGGTCCGTTAGCGATGAGATAGTCCAGGGAGGTGCCTTTGGCGTGCAGCCTGTGGCCCCGGAGTTTAGCGCTGGCGACGCTTTTTTCTTTGACCACATGTACCTGCACCGCACGCAGGCTGGTGTGAACTTTGATAAGGTTCGCTATGCAATAGAGACTTGGTTTTTTGGGTCTACGACGTTCCCCAAGAGTCAGGTTCCCATTGCCTGGTGAGTCAAGGCAGTTATCTGGAGTATTCGTCATATTCGTAGAGTCGGTGGATGAGCAACCTGATGCATTGTCACCCCGTGTCTTCGTAGAGCCGTCTCGATCAGCAATACAATAATAAATGAGGCGTCTCATGAGCGATCCTGACACAAGGTCGGTAGAAAATTTGAAAATCGTACTGACCGGTGGTGCTGGACTGGTCGGTCAAAACCTGATTGTTCGCTTGCGTGAGCGCGGCTGTAGGGATCTTTGTATCCTGGACAAGTCTGCTCACAACCTTGCTATCGCTCGTGACCTGCATCCTGGCATAC
This sequence comes from Halioglobus sp., assembly GCA_013214285.1. GTDB lineage: Bacteria > Pseudomonadota > Gammaproteobacteria > Pseudomonadales > Halieaceae > Marimicrobium. The sequence goes on from JABSPW010000109.1 coordinate 4,936, forward strand.
GTGCGGTCGAGACTGACCTGTCACGGCCCGGACGTTGGCAGGACGTTTTTTCAGACGCAGATATTGTGATCACCTTGCATGCCCAAATCAGTAGTCTCGCCCCGGAAGAATTTTATCGCAATAACGTTACTGCCACCGAAAATGTATTGGCGGCAGTGCCATCCAGTGCCTATCTTATTCATGTTAGCTCGTCGGTCATTGAATCCGAAGCAGACGACCACTATACCGCGACGAAGCAGCGACAGGAGGAGCTAGTGGTCGCCTCTGGTTTACGCTACACGGTATTGCGCCCGACACTGATGTTTGGCTGGTTTGACCGCAAGCACCTGGGTTGGCTATCGCGCTTCATGTCGATCACACCCGTATTCCCTATACCGGGTGATGGTGAGTATCTGCGTCAGCCACTGTATGCAGGCAATTTTTCCGAGATCATAATCGCCTGCATGGAAAAACAGCCCCCTCCGCAGGTTTATAATATTTCTGGCAAGGAGAAGATTCTCTTTATTGACATTATTTGTGCAATCAAGGCCGCGAAAGGCAGCCGCTGTATCCTGCTGAAGTTGCCGTACCGGTTTTTCTATTTTTTGCTGACAGTCTATGCCGTATTCGATCGGGATCCACCGTTCACAACGTCGCAGCTGGAAGCGTTGGTGATCGACGAGGTGTTTGAAGATATCGATTGGGAAAATATTTTTGGGGTGAATGCCATACCATTTGAGCGTGCTGTACGTGAAACTTTTGCTCACCCCGTGTATAGCAAGGTGAGGTTAAAATTTTGAATATAGCAGTCGTAGGCGGCGGCCCCATGGGTCTCGCGGTCGCCTATGAAATCCTGAAGCAGGGTCATTCTGTGACTTTGTATGAGGCGGATAAACAGCTAGGTGGTATGAGCGCGTCCTTTGTTTTCGATGGCATCAGAATCGAACGTTACTACCATTTCATTTGTAAGTCTGATCAGCCTCTGTTCGATCTTCTGGAGGAGCTGGATATAGCGGATAGCCTGCGCTGGAGCGAAACACGGATGGGATACTATTCCCAAGGCGCGCTTCGTGATTGGGGTGACCCCCGGGCTTTACTCAAATTTCCCGGCCTGGATCTAATCTCTAAATTGCGCTATGGCCTGCTGGCGTTTACCTCTACTAAGCGCTCAGATTGGCGCAAGTTGGATAATGTGGATGCGGTCACCTGGCTTAGAAAATGGGTCGGTGACAGGGCCTACGACTTGCTCTGGCGGCCTCTGTTCGAGCTGAAATTTCACCACTTTACCCCGAACCTCTCGGCGGCATGGATCTGGGCGAGATTGAAACGCGTTGGAACCTCGCGCAAGAGTCTGCTGCAGGAAGAAATGGGTTATCTGAATGGCGGATCGGATACGTTCCTCGATGCGATTGCTGGACGCATTCGGGACCAGGGTGGTGTCATCCACCTCAGTAGACCGGTGAAGGAGATCGTCATCGCAGCAGGCCGTGTGCAGGGGGTCGTCACTGAGGAGGGGCTTTGTGTCTATGACAGGGTCGTCAGCACAATTCCTATGCCCTATGTGGCGGCCATGGTGCCAGCACTGCCGCCCGCTATCCGTCGAGCTTATGACTCGATCAATAATATCGCTGTAGTGTGTGTGCTGGTGCACCTTACAGAGGCGTTGACCCCCTATTTCTGGCTTAATATCAGTGACCCCGATATCGACATACCGGGTTTGATTGAATACAGTAATCTTAATCCTCTGGGTGGACATATCGTCTATGCGCCGTTCTATATCCCAGGAGAGCACCCGGATTTCCAGCAGGAGGATGCGTTCTTTATCGATAAGGTCAGGCGCTATTTGGTCACGGTAAAGCCGGCATTGCGCGAAAGCGGCATTCTGAAGATCGCCGCCGGCCGTTACCGTTATGCGCAACCCATCTGCGAACCTGAATTTTCTGCACGTCTGCCGCCCGTCAATCCAGGGGTGGACGGCCTGTTTATTGCTGATACCTGTTACTACTATCCCGAGGACCGCTCAATTTCTGAAAGTGTCCAACTTGGCCGGCGCATGGCAAGGATGGCCGTTAAGGAAAAGTGAGTGGTGAAGCTGCTGGACAACAGGATGGTGCGTTTTCTGCTGGCTGGTGGTCTCGCGGCGTTGGTGAATTTTGGCAGCCGTTTTATCTACAGTCTCTTTGTCAGCTTCAGTACGGCCGTTTTACTGGCGTTCATGACAGGTCTGACGACGGGCTTCTTACTGAATAAGATTTACGTCTTTACTACTAGCAAGAATACGATTACCCAGGAGATGAGTTGGTTTGTTTTCATTAATATCCTGGCGCTGATGCAAACCTGGGGCCTCAGTGTTTACCTGTCTCATGTTTTGCCGGGCATGTTGCCCGTCTCTGGTGAGTCCGGTAAGCAATTAACTTATGCCATCGCTCACGGCGCAGGAATTTTGCTGCCAGTTTTTACCAGTTATGTGGGCCATAAGTACCTAACGTTCAGGGAATAGCATACAATCTACAGCGGTTGAATTGGTGGGAGTCGTCGTGGATGGGCACGGAACAGAGTAGAGCGGATACGGTTCAACACCAGTATCGACAGCGCTTCTCGGAAATCACTGATTATCGGGATGCTCTCTGGAGCGTCCTGTGTGGTGATTTTTTTCAGCCCTACGTCGACCGGCACGCGGTAATCCTGGATCTGGGTTGTGGATGGGGTGAATTCAGCAACAATATTTGTGCTGGCAGGAAGTACGCTATGGATATGAACCCGGATGCCGCACAGCGCTTGAACGGCGACGTCGAACTGGTGTTGCAGGACTGTGCGCAGCCCTGGCCGCTTACTGATAATAGCCTCGATGTCGTCTTCACAAGTAACTTTCTGGAGCACTTGCCGTCGAAAGGGCACGTAGAGAGAACAGTGGAGGAGATTCGACGCTGCCTGAAGCCTGGTGGGACACTGATTGCACTAGGTCCTAATGTGCGCCTCGTGCCTGGGGCGTATTGGGATTTTTGGGATCACCATATTCACATTACGGATCGTTCGTTGGCGGAGCTGCTGGGGATGAAGGGATTCATCATTCGGGAGCAGTACGGAGGCTTCCTTCCCTATACGATGTCCGAGGGTAATAATCCACCGCTGTGGATGGTGAAGCTGTACCTGCGCATCAAGCTGGCCTGGAGGGTTCTTGGTAAACAATTCCTGATCGTGGCGACGTCAGCGTCGTAGCAGCAGTGGTGGATCGAGATCTAGCATTGGAATCAACACCAGGAGACCCGGGGAAGACGGTTCCGTTATGTGTGGACTTGGATGGCACGCTATTGAACACGGATACTCTGGTCGAAACGGCAGTGCTATTGCTAAAGTCCAATCCACTGTACGTGTTTGCCATGGTGTTTTGGCTGTTCTCTGGAAAGGCCAACCTCAAAGACCAGATAGCCTCCCGAACCCATCTGTCGGTAGATAGTTTGCCGTTCAATCAGCCGCTGCTGGACTGGCTCTGCAGCCAACGAGAGGTAGGCCGAGAGTTGGTGCTGGTCACCGCGTCTAACTTTCGAATCGCAGAAGCCGTCAGCGACCACCTGAACTTGTTTTCCGACGTTATTGCCAGCAGTTCGGTACGTAATCTCTCTGCAGGCAACAAGCGCGGCGAGTTGATCGCGCGTTTCGGGAAAGGTGGATACGATTATATCGGTAATAGCCGGGACGACCTCGAAGTCTGGGCTGCCTGTCGCAACGCCGTGGTGGTTAATGCCAGCCCTGCAGTGGCGAGGAGCGTCGCCCCTGTTGCTACAATTGAAGCGAGTTTTTCGCGTCATCGCAATGTTGCGTCCGAAATGTTGAGAGCCATGAGGCCGCATCAGTGGACAAAGAACCTGCTTGTGTTTGTCAGTATTTTTGATGCGCAAGGGTATGCGGATCTCCCCTTGCTTATTGCGACAATAATAGCATTTGTTGCGTTCTGCCTGTGTTCCTCATCGGTCTATCTGATCAATGACCTCCTTGACCTGGAATCCGATCGCGGCCACAAAGAGAAGTGTAACAGGCCCTTTGCCAGCGGCGGGGCTCCTGTGGTACTGGGAGTTTGCACGATTCCGGTCCTACTGATCATTGCGGTATTGCTAGCCTGGGCAGCCGGCACCAGTTTTCTCGGGGTGCTAGTGGTATATTTCTTGATTACCCTGAGTTATTCCCTGTACCTAAAAAGTCTTGTCCTTTTGGACGTCCTCGTGCTAGCCGGTTTGTATACACTGCGGCTAATAGCCGGTGCGGCGGTGGCGGGTGCGGTACCGTCGGTATGGATGGTGTCATTTTCTATGTTTATTTTTGCCAGCCTGGCGATGGTCAAGCGTTACGCCGAGCTGAAGGCTCTGGAAAAAGACGCGGGTGCGTGGACTAGTGGACGCGGGTACCACGTCAGTGACCTCCCGATTATCGCACAATTGGGTACCGCCTCAGGGTACATATCGGTGCTGGTACTGGCGCTCTACATTAATAGCAGGGAGGTGACAACGCTCTATGGTGACCAGCAAACGATGTGGTTCCTCTGTCCGCTGTTAATGTACTGGATAGGACGTATCTGGTTGATCGCGGGGCGCGGGCAGTTAAACCAAGATCCTGTGATGTTTGCTGCCCGTGATCGAACCAGCTACCTGATATTCGGTCTGGGTGTGCTGACCACACTGGTTGCACTCTGATAATGGCCAGCTGGGGTGCCTTGCCATTGGCGGAACCGCGCCGTGTCATCGAGCGGGATTGGCGCTTTGAGGCACTGCCAGAATTGGCTGAAACAGATTCCTTTCTCGCCTACGGTATGGGCCGCAGCTACGGCGACTCCTGTATCAATAGTCAAGGGACGCAGTTAAGCACGCGCCAGCTACGGCGACTAATTCACTTTGATACGGAACGGGGTATTCTGCGCTGCGAGGCGGGGGTGACGCTGGGCGACATTTTGCAGCTGATCGTTCCGAAAGGCTGGTTTCTTCCTGTCGTGCCTGGTTCGCGCTTTGTCACCCTCGGTGGTGCGATAGCCAATGATGTGCACGGCAAAAATCATCACAGCGCGGGAACCTTCGGTTGTCATGTACGCGCGCTAAATTTGTTACGCAGCGACGGCACGCGTCCTCGTTGCAGCCTGTCCGATAACGCCAAACTGTTCGCGGCGACAATCGGTGGGTTGGGACTCACAGGGCTGATTGTTGATGCTGAAATTGATCTGCTGCCAATCAGCAGTGCCGAGATGGAAGTTGAGAACGAGGCATTCTACGGTATTGAGCAGTTCAACGCCTTGAGCCGGGAATCTGCAGACTGGGATTACACGGTCTCCTGGATCGATACCAGCGCGCGACAAGGCCACACCACGCGAGGCATTTTTTCGCGCGCGCGGCATGCGAAAAATGGTTCAGGATTGTCGCCAGGGCGTTCTTCGTCCCTGATAAAAGTACCGTTTGCATTGCCGTGGTCCTGCGTCAATCGGTGGACCGTAGGGCCATTTAATCGGGTTTACTTCTGGGCAGGTCAGCGTCAAAAAGGTACGCGCTTTGAGCATTACCAGCCTTTTTTCTTTCCCTTGGACAGTGTTGCACAGTGGAACCGGATGTATGGCGCAAGGGGTTTCTTTCAGTACCAGTGTGTCCTACCGCCAGAGAGCCGTGATGATGCAATTAGCGCCCTATTGCGGGATGTTCGTGCCAGTGGTCAGGCATCATTTCTGGTAGTGCTTAAGGAGTTCGGTGACCGCCGTTCGCCCGGTATGTTGTCTTTCCCGCGCCCGGGTTTGACTCTTGCGCTGGATTTTCCCAACCGAGGCCAGACAACGCGCCATTTGCTGGATTCATTTGACCGGATTGTTCGGCGCGCGGGTGGAGCCGTTTATCCTGCCAAGGATGCGCGCATGTCGCCGGATATGTTCGCTTCGGCCTATCCTGCAGTGGAGTCTTTCAGAGCGCAGTTGGATCCAAAGTTTTCCTCGGCTTTCTGGCGGCGGGTACAGGCGTCACGATGAGTTTGCGTGTACTGGTTTATGGCGCGACCTCTGGTATCTGCCACGAAGTGTTAAAGCGCTATGCGACGGAGGGCGCAGGGTTTTTTCTTGTCGGCCGAAATGCGCAGAAATTGGCTGCGGTGGCAGATGACCTTGTCGCCCGTGGTGGCGAAGTCCTCGGCTCCTCCAGCTATGATTTCAAGGATTGGGGACAGCACGAGCCTGTTATAGCGCAGGCAGTAGAGCGTCTTGGAGCAATCGACGTGGCGCTGGTTGCTCACGGCACTCTTCCCGAGCAGCTGGAGACAGAAGTCTCGACGGCGGCGACACAGGCCTGTATGGATGATAATTTTACCAGTGTTACCGTCGTGACCCAGGCCCTTGCCCAGCAACTCGCGCTACAGGGACAGGGCAAACTGGCGGTGATTTCATCGGTCGCGGGCGACCGCGGCCGCAAGAGCAACTACACCTATGGGGCGACGAAGGCGGGGATCGACGCATTCCTGGCGGGGCTGCAAGGTCGCTTTTCGGGTACGGACATCAGGGTTGTTAATATCAAGCCTGGCATGACGGTGAGTCCGATGACCGCGCATATGGCGCACGGCCTGTTGTGGTCTACGGCGCAAGACATTGCGCCGGGGATCCACAACGCCATCAATCGGGGGACGCCTGTGCACTATGCGCCGGGCTACTGGCGCCTGATTATGCTGATTATCCGCTTGTTGCCCACAGCCGTAGTGGCAAAGCTCCCGATTTAGGCGTCCGCTTTATGACAGGCTGTACTTGCGCACCATGCCGCGCATTTGGTCGTAGGTCAGACCCAGCGCTGCTGCCGCTCGCCGTTGATTACGACCGTTTTCGCTGAGTGCTCTCCGCAGTAGGCCTATTTCAAAATCCCGCGTCAGTGACTGGAAGTCTTTTGTGTGGCGCGAATCGGCTGTTGTGTCTGGAACCGGCGGTGCAGCGGCGTCTGCTGAGGCGTGCGGTGATTCGAAGGGGTCGATAATCACCTTGTCTACGGCTGTTGTCGGTCTGTCCCAGCGAAACAGGGAACGTTCAACGGCGCTTTTTAACTCTCGCACATTGCCCGGCCAAGCGTGTCTTTCGAGCTGTTGCAGTGCCATTTCGGTAAAGCCGGCGAACAGTTCCCAGCCGAGCTCGGCGCACATGTGTAACGCAAAGTGGTTTGCGAGTTCGGCAATGTCCTCTGTCCGGTGCCGTAGGGGAGGGAGGTGCACCACGTCGAAACTCAGGCGATCCAATAGGTCGGCACGAAAACGTCCGGCACGAACATGGGTTCGCAGGTCGAGATTCGATGCTCCGATGACGCGAACGTCGATGTGCAGCGTAGCCTGCCCGCCCAGGCGCTCAAATTCACCGTATTCAACCAGTCGCAGTAGTTTTTCCTGCAGCGGCAGGGACATGGTTGCAATTTCATCTAGGAACAGGGTGCCTCCTTCGGCGCGTTCAAATCGCCCCTTGCGCATGCGTGTGGCTCCGGTGAACGCACCGGGCTCGTGACCAAACAGCTCTGACTCCAGCAGATTGTCTGACAAGGTAGCGCAATTCACTTTTACCAGGGGGGCTTCCCACCGCGGAGACAGATAATGCAGGCGCTGTGCTACCAGCTCCTTACCTGTGCCGCGTTCGCCCTGAAGCAACACGGGTCGATGGATACCGGCCAGGCGTGATACCTGGTCCAGGCATGCGGCCAAGGCGGGGGAGTGGCCAATAATGCTTTCGCTCGATCGCATAAGGTATATTTTACCGCATAGTGAGCTAAAAAAGCCTATTAATAGGTATATATTACCTAAATAGACAGGAAAAGCGGAGGGGCTTTTTAGAT
>JABSPW010000110.1 GCA_013214285.1 Halioglobus sp.
CGGATCACTGGTATAGCTCGTGGATTCCGGAGGTGGGAAGGGACAGTCCACTTCCCAGGTCTGGGTGACACGAAACTGTGGATCCAGTGCCAACAGCTCGTGCAATACGGTAGTGCCACTGCGACCCATGCCAATGATAAACACTGGCGCGGTGATGGGTGCAGCACCGATCTCACTGAAGCGCTTGTGATGATCAACCAGCTGTAAACGATTTACCAGTGGGGTGAGAATCTCCTGACGCGCGATAAGCCGTCCCAGTGCCGTCAACCGTGCCTCGTACTCCAGTGATTCAAGTAATACATCGAGGCCGGCTTCAAAGTCGGGATCACCAAAGTCGTCTAGACCGGTCTTCTTGCGAGCTGCATCTAACAAGGCCCTTTTGTCCAGATTGCGGCGCTGGAAGCCCATCGGGTGCAATGCGCCCAGCAGCGCGTTGCCGGTGCGCACGGTAATCGGTAGTGTCGGGGGTGTTAGCATGGTGTCCACACACGGCTATAGTGTAATGATTGTTGTTATACTGATGCGCGACCCTTGGTGGCAAGGGTTCAGTCAAAATATCTGCTTTCGGTCGAGATTGTGAACCCCTCGCCGGTCGCGCCCTAAGGAGGAGCTCATGTTGCGTTCGATTTTGTTGGCATTGGTGTTTGCGGCAGTCGGACTGTATGTGGGTTACCATTTACCTCGGGGCGCCGGGCTTGTAACCGCGTTGACGAACCTGGGCGGTGGCAAAACAACTGAAGATTACACAGCGCTAGCTTCTCACCAGGCTTTCCTGGATTTTCAAACGACGCTGGATGGTGCCCGGCAGATGGTACTGACTGACGCGCGCACGCCACAGGAAGCGATAGAGGGCATGCGCTGGCTGTTGCGCGTAGCGGCTATGAGTACACACATCATTGCTGATGCTAATCCGGCGGCGCCGCGTTTCCAGCGTATGGATACCTGGGTGCGTAAGGCCGGCGGAGATAATCCTGACGCTGAATACTACCTTGCTGCGATTGACGGCAAATATGATTACCGTATCACCGGCAATATTGGTAGCGTGCCGCACCTAAGTTTTACGATTAATGCCGGGCAAGGCTTAGAACGACGTCGGCAGGTTGGCTATGTTAACGAGCAAGATCTAACGACTGACAGCAATGGAAACTTTACGCTGCTATTGCACAAAGATGCGCCTGGTGCGGGAGCAGCAAGTGGTGATTGGGTCCCTATACCCGAGGATACCTCCGCGGTTCTGGTGCGTGTTTATATTGCAGACCGCGATACGGAGCAATTACCGCAGCTGGACATCGAAGTAGAGGGGGGGAACCCGCCCTATGAGCCGCCCAGCGACGAGGCCATGGCCGCGGCTATTACGGGTACCGGCTTCGCCTTTTATGCGCTGACTAACTTGCACCGCACCGTTCTGCCAGAGTTGATGGAGGAGACCAATACCTTTGTGCGCGCCACGCCAGAGCGCCTGGGGAAGGATATTGCGGCCTCGGATAACCTGTATATGCTCGGTAGCTATCTTCTGGCACCGGAAGAGGCGCTGATTGTGCGGGTGCAGCCGCCCGATACACGGTATTGGAATCTGGTGTTGGAAACCCGTTGGCACGAAATTTATGACTACTTAGCCCGACCGACGTCACGCACCCTGGCGGATGTCACGCCCAGCGCTGATGGTTCGGTAGAATTTGTGGTGGCCCACCGCAATCCCGGGCATCCCAACTGGCTGGACACCAGTGGTCATGTGTTCGGATTCCTGACTCTGCGCTGGCTTGATGTGGAACATGCCGACGTGCCGATGCCGGAGCTGCAGGTCGTTCCGCTGACTGCGCTCGGGGAGTCCAGCGAACTCTTGGCGCAATCGCGCTAGTCGTCAGGCTGGCTGAAAATCTTCGATCGAACACGCTGCATGCAGGGCATGGTATTCCTTGTAGCCGCCGGGAAACAGAAAGGGCGCGTGGCCGGTCTCGGTGCGGTAGTAGCTGTTACAGTTCGATGCACCCCAGGAGTAGGTTTCATAACGATGCGATAGGCTTGCGTTGTAGGAATCGTTGACGTCGGGCCTGACCACGATACTGTCGATGCCTGCAGACTGCTTGTCTTGCAGTAGGCGTACGATGGTGTTGACATTGCATTCGACGTTTTTGAAGTAGGAGGCATTGATGGCGAGTCCGTTGGGTCCGGCGGTGAAAAAGTAATTAGGGAAACCTGACGCGGCTATACCCTTGTAGGCGATGGGTGCCTTAGCCATTTCATCCGCCAGCTTTTTACCGTCTTTGCCAGTGACATCAATGCGCTCGAAATCCAACACCTGATAACCCGTGCAATAAATAATGACGTCTGCTTCAATCTCGCGGTCACTCGCGGTAACAACTCCTTTGGGTTTTACAGACTGTAAGCCCTCTGCTATCAGTTCCACATTCGCGCGATTTAGTGTGGGGTAGTATTCATCCGATACCAGGCCCCGCTTGCAACCGTAGCGTGATCGGGGGGTGACGGCGCTACGCACTGCTGGGTCCTTGATGCTCTTCTCGATGAACTTGTGCACCCGTGCTTCAAACTGCTCCATCCGCTTGTGGTTAAGCGTGACACCGTCCAGAACTACGCTCATCATCAGGGCTTGCCCGCGTTGCCACAGACTCAGTATAGGCGGCACATGGCGGAATAAGGCTTTCAACGTGCGTGAATAGACCTTGTGGTTACGCGGCATGATCCAATTAGGCGTGCGCTGTAGCACAGTGAGGTGCCTCGCCCGCTTGGCCACCTGGGGCACGATTTGCACGGCCGCTGCGGCGGAGCCGACCAGTACGACCCGTTTGTCTTGCAGCGATACCTTGTGGTTCCAGTGGGTAGAATGCCAGTGCTCGCCAGTGAAACTGTCGATGCCGTCTACGGCGGGGAAAATCGGCGTGTGCTGACCACCCATCGCATTGATGACGACATCGAAGGTGTGCGTTGCATTGTCCGCGGTGGTTAGTGCCCAGGTGCCGTTTGTTTTGTATCGCGCTGCTGTGATGCAGGTGTGCAGTGCGAGGTGTGGTTCTAGTCCGAATTCTCGAGTGCACTGCTGCAGATAGGCCTCGATCTCTGGTTGATCGACGAAATTTGCGGACCATTCTGCGTTGGGTCGGTAGGAGTAGGTATAACTGTGGGCCCACAAGTCGCAAGCCAGGCCCGGGTAGCTGTGCAAATGCCAGGTGCCACCGGCCGCATCGGACTTTTCAAACAGTGTGAAGTTGTCAAAACCCCGCTCTAGCAGTGCGTGGCCCGCGGCAATGCCCGCGGGTCCGGCGCCGATAACGGCGATGCGTAAGTCACTGTTACCACCCATCTTGCCAATTACCACCCCATTGCGTCAGTGGCCTTGAAGTGTAAATCAAGTAGAATCATGGGAGTGACTGCCGGAAAAGGATAAAGGCATTTCCTGGTATCTGGTCAACCAATCCATACCCTGAACTGAGGAAAATCTCACCGTCGGCTACGTAGGCGCCGCCGAGATCGATCGCGCCACCCTCGGCCATGCCGCCGTTGACTGCCGGAAACTGCCGATACGTATCGTAGCTCCACAGCGCTGCCCCGGTGTCCGCATGGAATGCACGCAATACCCCGTCAAGCGATGGGGCGAAAACAATATCGCCTGCGACCGAGGTCGGCGCGGACAAGCCTCGATAGCAACTATCAATCCACTCGCCATGGGCATTCAGGCAGTCGGCGGGGGAGTCGATTGCCCAGCGTGTTTCTCCTGTTTGGATATCGAGTGCGTGCAGTGAGGGTAGTGGGTCGCCGTTACCGCTGTCGCCAAGCAATCGTCCTACATCGCGGTCACTGATGGGGACGAACAACGTGCCTCTCAACGGATCCACAGCCATGCCGAAATGTATGCCGCCGGCTTTACCGCCACTGCCGAGATGGCGTTCCCATAGTAAGGAACCATCCTCAGGATCGAGCGCAAAGACGCCGCCACTTTTTTGTCCCGCTAGGAGGTAGTCCTGGCCATTGACCGTTACCAGGATGGGCGGTGCGCCAAAATCCAGATCGCCCCCGTTCTCCTCGGGGCAGTTGGGATGCCCCTTGACGACACAGGCGACGTTCCAGGCATCGTCTTGGGTGAACTGCTGCTTCCAGATCAGTTTACCGGTGTCGAGATCGAATGCGAGGATGGCGTCACTGGTATCGGTGGCGGGCGAGGAGTAGTTCTCTCCGGTGCCGACATACAGCCGTCGCCGCGTCGGATCAAGCGTGGGGTGGGACCAGACCGGTGCGCCGGAGGGTCCTTTGCGGTCTGGCAGCAGGAAGCGCGATTCGGTGACCGCGGGGACGCCCTCTATTGTATGTGACCGCCACAGAATATCGCCGGTGCTGGCGTCCACAGCAAGGACGGCGCCGCGAAAGGTGCAACAGGAGTAAAAGGGCAGGGCGGCCCAAAACACCTCCCAGGATGAAACGCCTTGGTAAAGGATGCCATCCAACTCGGCAGTGGAGCCGGAGATCATCGCCTTGGGGTGATCCGATACACGGGTACGCCATACCAGCTTACCCGTCGTGGGTTCCACGGCAAAGAGCTCGCCGTCCAGTGTGCCGAAGGTTAACAAGGTACCTGCGTCAGTTGCGACCAGTCGAAGCGCAGTGCGCACCATGCTGCTCGCGTCAAACGCCCATCGCGTGCAGCCGTTTTGTCGATCCAACGCGTAGACGCTGCCGTTGCCGTCGGCGATGAAAACCGTGTCGCGGGTAACGGCAGGTTGGGACCGCGGTGCATCCGTATCGGGCAGCGCAAATACCCACGCTGGCGTGAGAGTATTTAGCGACCGCGGTGTCAGCTGCGCAACAGCCGCCGCAGTATAACGTTGATTGTAAATGCCCGGGCTCCAGCCATTGATAACCGGAGAGAGATCAATAGGCTTGAGTGGCGCATCGCAGGTGTCACTGTGGACGGTAGCGGCCGCGAGCAGGAGCAAGCTCGTTAGCGCTGTTGTCAAATAAAGGTGTTGTGCCGGTCGTCTGCTGCGATTGCTACGGTGCGTCTTCATTTCCATCAACGGCCTAGGCTACGGCGAGCGCGAGACGCGCCTGCAGGTTGAGTAATTCCTTGAGCGCATCTTCACTTAAGGGGTCGGACTGAAAGATAGCCTGGTGCAATGGCGCCAACGTGAGGTAGCCCAGCAGCATACTGTGAAAGGCCATCACTGATATCGTTGTGAAGCCCGGCACACTGTTATCCAGCATGGCTTGGGTATGGCTGAAGAAAGGGCGGTACCACCGCTCTACCAGCAGCGCGAGATCCTCTCCCCCAGACAATGTTGCTTGGGCCACAATGCGCGACGTGTTGGGGTTGGCCAGGTGCTGTTGCATGATCGCCTGCTGGCTAGCGCCCGTCGTTGCCGCGTTAGTGAGGAGCGGCGTAAACGGTGCAAACAAACGTTCCAGCACTTCTTCGTAGAGCGCCCGTTTGTTGGCGAAGTGTTTATACAGCGCTGGCCCCTGCACTCCTACCCGTTCGGCCACCTGCTTAATGGTGGTGGCCTGGTAGCCCTGACGTGCCAGCAGTGCCTCCGCCGCATCGAGAATCTGCTCCCGTGTGCTGGTCTTGTTGTCGGCCATTGACTGCGCTCCCGTTGACGGTTAGGTTAAAGGTTAATAACTATTAACTCAATAAGGTGGTTCACATGACTGCCCCGGTAACCAGTGAGGGCCTGCAGAAGGCCCGTTCCATCGAGACCATCGCACTTGCTGAGGCGGGCCCCTCGGAAAAAGCGCGGACCTTGACGCAACCCCTGGTTGACGCCCTTTGGGACAGCGGACTGATGCAGTACATGAACCCCGCCGCCGCGGGTGGTCAGGAGCCTGGCTTTGCAGAGCTGATCGACATCTGGTTGGAAATGGCGCGGCAGGATGGCTCCCTTGGCTGGATTGGTATTGCCAATATTCCCTCTGCCAGTTTTGCCGCAGCCTACCTGTCCGACGAGGGGTTTGAGAAAATTTTCACCGCCAATGATCACCGCGTGACCATGGGCGGGCAGTTCTTTCCCAATGGCACTGGCGACACAGTAGAGGGTGGTTATCAGGTTACAGGCGCCTGGCAGTTCGGCAGCGGAACGGGTCATTCAGAGTATGTTTGCGCCGGTTTTCTGCCCATGCACAACGGCGAGATGGTTATGCTAGATGGCGTCATGCCGAAGATGATGGTCGCCATCGTGCCGCGCGCACAGGTCGACTTTACCGATGGCTGGCACGTGCAGGGCTTGAAAGGTACGGGGAGTTACGACTACAAGCTGCAGCAGGTTTTTGTGCCGGAAAGTCACACCTATCCGCTGATGTCACGTGATGCAAAGCGTGGCGGACACATGTATCAATTCGGCGTGATGCCTCTCACCGCATGCGGCCATGCGGCCTGGGCATTGGGCGTTTCGCGCAGTGCAATGGATGACGTGCGCGCGCTGGCGATTGAAAAAACGCGTATGGGTGAGGGCAGTTCTATTGCCGACAAGCTTACCTTCCAACGCAATCTCGCCCACCATGAGGGCATGTGGCGGGCAGCCCATGCGCTGGTCGTAAATACATTCACGGGTATGGAAGCACGTGTTCTTGCAGGCGAGGAGCTCTCGCCATCGATGCGCTGTGATATGCGTATCGCGGCGACCTATGCGACAGAGGCTAGCCGCGAGGTGGTACAGTGGGCACACCTTGCCGCCGGCACCACGGCGATACGAGAGGGTGGCCGACTTGAGCGCGCCTTTCGGGATATGTACACCGGTACACAGCATGCCTTCATCAGCGAAAACACGTATACCGAAGCAGGCAAATTGATGTTGGGGCTGGTGGAAGACAGTTCCGCGCTATAGTGCATGTCCCTTATGCCAACCCAACAGCATCAGGATCAATCCAATGAAAGTCTTTGAAGGAAAGACCGCTGTTATCACCGGCGGTGCCAGCGGAATCGGCCGTGCCATGGCGGAGTTGTTTCTATCGAAGGGCATGCGTGTTGTGCTCGGCGATATCGAACAGGACGCGCTCTTGGAGACGGTCGCAGCGCTGAGCGTAAACGGTCCATGCATGGGGGTCGTCACCGATGTGTCGAAGTCCGAGGATGTTCAGCACCTTGCTGACCGTGCGGTGGAGGAATTCGGGGGTATACATATTGCCTGCAACAACGCGGGCGTCTTCGCCGGTGGCTTGTTATGGGAAGAGAGCGTAGCCGATTACCAGTGGCAGTTGGGTGTGAACGTGTGGGGAGTAATCCACGGTATTCGCACCTTTGTCCCGATCATGCAGACCCAGGACGCGGAATGCCATCTGGTGAATACCGCGTCTATGGCGGCGGTGACCGCGATGCCGTATTCGGGGATCTACCATATGACCAAGCACGCGGTACTTGCCCTTAGTGAGTCGCTCTATCATGAGCTGTCTTTTCACGCGCCCAAAGTGAAGGTGTCAGTCTTGTGTCCTGAAGCGATCAATACAGGTATCGCTGCGTCGGAGCGCAATCGCCCCGGCGATTACCGTAAAGACGGCGATATCGTAGCGTCTGAAGCGCGGGCCATGGTGTCTCAGGCGTTGAAAGATAGTGTCGCCGCTGGAATAGGGCCGGAGGTGATGGCCCGGCGCGTGTTCGAGGGCATTGTTGAAGAGCGTTTCTACCTGCTGTCTGAGGAGGTCTGGCGAGAAGCGGCGAATACGCGATTGGAGGACGTGCGCCTCGCGCGCAACCCTACCTTTGCGCCACCGCTCTCCGATTAATTCAATTACGCAACCTGGAGCGGTCCAACATGGCTGAGCCCGTCTATGATATCCCTGATGATGACGCACTGATCGCCAAGGCACTGGAGGATGCCAGTATTCCTACCCTGATGATGAGCATGATCCATATGAGCGGTGACCTGAGCTTGCTCGATGGCACCATCCGTCCACTGGGTGTGTATATCAATGAATATCAGGGTTATATGTCCGAGGAGGACAAAGCGATGATTCGGGCGCAAGCCTTGGAAGTTATCAAGGCGTTTCGTGATGGTGGTTGCAAATTGCCGCCCGCTCCTGAGCCGGCCACGCTGCATCGCATGATGAATTTCCTGGTTGCGGGTGATGTCGCAAAAGATTACGTGCCCATGATGTTGGAAGAAATGGAGCTGGACGGGGTCGATCAACGTAGCGACGCCTGGGGGGACGATGTGCCGCGGCAGGTGAGAAGGGACCACAAGGTACTGATCATCGGTGGTGGTATGTCTGGCGTTCTTGCTGCTTACCGGCTGCAGGAAGCGGGTATACCCTTCGTGGTGATTGAGAAGAATGCCTCGGTGGGCGGCACGTGGTTTGAAAACCGTTATCCCGGTGCTCGCGTGGACGTGGGCAATCACTTGTATTGCTATTCCTTTGAGCCGGCACACCATTGGAGTGAATACTTTTCGCAGCAGCAAGAATTGCAGCAGTACTTCGAGGGTGTTGTGGCCCACCACGAGCTCGCTGAGCATTTCCGCTTAGACACCGAGGTTACGAGCGCTGTCTGGGATGAGGTCGGCAATGTCTGGGTCGTCAGTACGGTTGACAAGCACGGGAAAAGGGAGGATTACGAGGTCAATTCGGTGATCAGTGCCGTCGGCCAATTGAATCGCCCCACCATCCCGGACATCCCTGGTATCGACACGTTCAAGGGACAATGGTGTCACTCTGCCGCGTGGGATGACAGTATCGAGTGTGCCGGTAAGAATGTCGTTGTAGTCGGGTCCGGCGCCAGCGCGTTTCAGCTGGTGCCGACAATAGCGGGGCAGGTGCAGCAGATGACGGTCTTTCAACGATCGGCGCCGTGGATGTTCGAGAACTCGATTTACCATGACGCGGTTCCCGGGGGGAAGAAGTGGTGCCTGCAAAATCTGCCATTCTATACGCGCTGGTTCCGCTTTCTGATTTTTTGGCCCGCCGTAGACGGTGCTTACGAAACCGTATTCGTAGACCCCGACTGGCCGCATCAGGCGCGTTCTATCAATGAGATGAACGAGCTCATCTATGAGATGTTTGCAGGCTATATCAAAAGCCAGGTGGGAGATGACAAGGCGCTCCTCGCTAAAGTCATCCCTGATTATGCTCCTATGGGCAAGCGCACCCTGCAGGATAACGGCAGCTGGTTGTCGGCCCTGAAGCGTGACAATGTCGAGCTGGTTACACAGAGTGTGACGCGTGTTAGTGAGGCCGGCGTGACAGCGCAAGACGGCTCCTTTTACCCGGCCGACGTGATCATCTATGCCACAGGCTTTGAGACGGATCGTTTTCTTTGGCCGATGGAGATTAGGGGTAGGGACGGTATTCTGTTGTCAGAGCAATGGGGGCTGGAGCCTGCCGCATACCTTGGCATTACCGTGCCTAATTTTCCTAATTTCTATTGCATGTACGGACCTGGGACCAACCTGGCTTTTGGCGGCAGTCTGATTTTTAACGGCGAGTGCCAGATTCGCTACATCATGGAGTGCCTGAAGGCCTTATTTGTATCAGGAGAGCGAGCCATAGAGTGCAGTACAGAGGTGTTTACGGAATACAACAGGCGATTTCGTGAGCTGCACGCGAAGTTGATCTGGGAGCACGACTCAATCAAAACCAGTTTTTACCAGAATGCCGAAGGCAAGGTGACCTTACTTTGGCCATGGAAAATCCTGGATATGTGGCGCTGGACCAAGGAGTGCGATTGCGCTGATTACCAGTTCACCAGCTGAACCGACGCACGATAAATCATAAAGAGGGAGCAGAATGTCCAAGCTGAAAGATAAAGTCGCAATTGTTACCGGCGCGGCCTCGGGTATTGGCCTGGCCAGTGCACAGCGTTATGCTCAGGAAGGCGCTATTGTAGTGGGAGTAGATCGTAACGCATCTGACGCCTGGGCCGCTCTACAAGACGCGACGCCCGGCAGCTGTTTTCACCAGATCGATGTTACTGACGGTGCGGCTCAAAGAGCAGTGGTAGCCGACACCGTTCGCGATTTAGGCCGCATCGATATTTTGTTGACTGCAGCCGGAGTGGGCGACGGTGGTCCGGTCGGCATGCTGGAGGAAGAGACCTGGGACCGGGTTATTAATATCAATTTGAAAGGCACCTTCCTGTCTGTCAAGTCGGTGTTGGATCAGATGTGTGCCCAGCGCTCTGGCAGTATTATCACTATTGCCAGCGTAGAGGGTCTTAACGGTACGGAGGGAGGTAGCGCCTACAATGCGTCGAAGGGGGGCGTGGTGCTGCTGACCAAAAATGTCGCCATTGACTACGGGCGCATGGGCATCCGCTGTAACACGATTTGTCCCGGATTCATTGACACGCCCATGCTGCACGAGGTGATGGATGCAATGCCCGACTTCAAGGAGGACGTCGTACGCGAAACCAAGGTAGGGCGCATGGGCAAACCAGAGGAAATCGCCGGTGCAGCCTATTTTCTCGCCTGCGAGGACTCCAGCTTCGTCACCGGGCACACACTGGTGGTGGACGGAGGTTACACCGCCGGGCATAGCCACGGCATTGTCGAGCTCATGGGCCTGGTGTAAACCGGTGGGTGGATGCAGCACTGACGTGAAGGCGCTGTCTTTACCCCGCGGGATACCAAGCCAGGCTGCTACGCCTTTTTCGATGTGCCGCGGCGTTTGACGTGGTCTGGACGTGTTGCAAACGATAGCTCTGCGGAGGGTTTATCTACCCGGTTTGATAGCTGCGGTATGTCAATCGGCGCACTGCCGTGCACGCGGCGGTGTCGGTGTCATCGGCCAAGAATTGATCGCGCTACCAGCTCTTGCATGATTTCCGATGTGCCGCCGTAAATACGTTGTATGCGTGCATCCGTATAAAAACGTGAGATAGGGTATTCTGTCGTGTAGCCGTAGCCGCCAAATAGCTGCAGGCATGCATCTATGGTCTTACACTGCATCTCGGTGCTCGCATACTTTAATAAGGCGGCGTCCTCAGCGGTCAGTGCGTCCCGTGTGTATAAGTCGGCGCACTTTTCATAGTACGCGCGGTTAAGCGCTATATCGGTCTTTACGTCTGCCAGGGTGAAACGGGTGTTCTGGAAACTGCCAATGGTTTGGCCGAACGCTTTGCGTTCCTGTACGTATTCCACGGTAATCTCCATCGCGCCCTCCGCTGCACCGACGGCCTGAGCGGCGATACCGAGGCGCTCTCTGGGCAGTTCCTTCATCATGATAATAAAGCCCTTGTTTACCTCACCGAGCAGTGCATTACTGGGCAGGCGTACATCCTGGAAAAACAGTTCCGCGGTGTCAGAGGTGTGCTGACCCATTTTCTCGATTTTCTTGCCGCGATCGAAACCCGGTAGGCTGGCGTCTACCAGAAATAGAGAGGTGCCTTTGGCCCCTTTGCCGGGGTCTGTGATGGCTGCCACGATCACCAGGTCGGCGAGCATGCCGTTGGTAATGAAGATCTTGGAGCCGTTGAGTACCCACTCGTCGCCATCGCTGACCGCGTTGGTCCGAATGGCTTGCACGTCGGAGCCCGCCCCGGGCTCGGTCATGGCCAAGGCACCAAGTACCTCCCCGGTGACCATTTTCGGTAACCACTGTGCTTTCTGTGCTTCGGTGCCGAAGTGCTCAAGATAGGGAGCGACTATGTTGCTATGGATACCATAACCGGTGGCCACCCCACCGAAACCCATGCAGGATACCTCCTCAATCACGGCAAGGGTCACCTGTGGTGAGGCACCTGCGCCGCCATAGGCCGCTGGCATGTCGGGGCACAGCAGGCCGGCGGCGCCAAGCGTATTCCATAGCTCCCGGGGCACGGCATGTTGCTGTTCCCATGCTTCAAAATCGGGTGCCACCTCTCGCTTCAGGGCGCGGCGCGCCATATCGCGAAATAGAGTTAACTCTTCAGTGTCCATGTTCCAGTGCCTCCAGGATACAGCGTGGGACGCCATTTTGCGCGATTGTCTGGCCTGAAACAATGCTGACGCAGGACGTGAGTACGGTTGCCGCTGGCCCTGTGGGCGTGGCCTGCTCATGGGCACTCTTCGCATCCAAGCAGTGGCTGCAAAAATCTGCAAAAGTCCGGTTCGAACACTGGCGACACTGGCTCAGAGTGCTTACACTTGTCTTCCTTTGCCAACGCTGAGAGGGAGAATGTCAATGCGCGAGTACACGCAGTTTTACATTAACGGTGAGTGGGTCGATCCGGTTACGCCCCATCAATACGACGTTATCAACCCCGCCAATGAAGAGGTGTGTGCCCATATTTCTCTTGGATCCGAGGACGATGTCAACACAGCGGTTGCCGCCGCCAAGACGGCTTTTGAAAGCTATAGCCGCAGTTCCCGGCAAGAGCGTATCGAGCTGCTGGAGTCCTGTGTTGAGGTGTATAAGAAATATTACGCCGACATTGCAGATGCGATCCGCGAAGAGATGGGTGCGCCGCAGAGCTTGGCTATCACGGCTCAGGCGTACACCGGGCAAGGTCACCTAGAACAAGCGATCAAAGTTCTGAAGGATTTTCAGTTCGAGGAAGATATGGGGGAACATCGAGTCATCAAAGAGCCCATCGGTGTTTGCGGCCTGATTACCCCCTGGAACTGGCCGGTAAATCAGATTGCGTGCAAAGTAGCGCCTGCATTGGCTGTAGGGTGCACCATGGTGCTCAAGCCTAGCGAGGTGGCGCCACTTTCGGGCTATCTTTTCTCTCAGGTGATGCATGAGGCGGGTTGACGACAGCCGCGACAACGCACAAAGGTAGCCTCTGCGGGGCCGTTCCGCTAACTGCCTC
>JABSPW010000111.1 GCA_013214285.1 Halioglobus sp.
AGTGTTCTCGCTTGCCAACGTCCACTTCTGGTTGCAAGCGGGCTATTTCGATGCGGCGGCTGAGTCCAAACCCTTGTTGCATACCTGGTCTTTGAGTGTGGAGGAGCAGTTTTATCTGTTCTGGCCGGCCTTGTTGTTATTGCTGGGCAATCGGAAGAGGCGTGTGGTAGTGACGCTGTTGCTGTTGGCCGTGTCGCTCGTCTCTGCAGTGCTGTTGCGGTATGACTATCCAGAGGCAGTGTTTTACTTGCTGCCCTTCCGGTTGCACCAGCTCATGGCCGGTGCGTTGATGGCGATACTCTCGCTGCGACTGTTGGGAATGCCGGGAAGCCTGGTTGCTGCATTTGGCCTAATGGGCTTTCTAGTGCTTACGGTGGTCTTTGGCAGTGACTACTCTCCTGCGGTGGGCGCCGTGTGGGTGACCGGCTTTGGTGCTCTGCTGGTATTGGGCCGAGAGTCACCTTTCGTCGTGACGCTGATGGGTAGTCGACCTATGCAGTGGGTTGGTCAGCGCTCTTACGCACTGTATCTGGTGCACTGGCCGCTGGTTGTACTGTACAAGTTTGCTTTCGGGTTTGAACTGCATACTGGCGATGCAGCGATCCTGTGTGCTCTGTCTTTACTGCTGGCGGTACTGCTGCACGAGCTAGTGGAAAAACCTTTTCGCAAGCGTGGTGAGGATACAACATGGGCACAGCGCCTCGCGCTACCCGCCTCTTTTGTCATGTTAATTGCAGCGGTGGGTCTTGCGACTGTTCTATGGCAGCTCGACGGCTTGTCACACCGCAGTGCGCAACAGATACAACGCGTTATGGACAGTATCGGCGATGAAAAAAGATTGCGCAATCGTTGGATTCGTTATGGCCAGTGCAATCTGCACAAGAATCATGAGATCGCCGACTACGATGTACAGCAGTGTGCTACTCCGGCTAGCGATCGTGACAATGTTCTGGTTGTCGGCGACAGTATTGCTGCAGACACCTACGTAATGCTGTCAACAGCTTGGCCCGAAATTCATTTCTTGCAGGCAACTGCCGGTGCTTGCACCGCGCTACTGCGACTCACTGAGCCGGGGCAACAGTATAGCGTCTGCGAGAATCTGAACAAGCTTCGGTTTGAGGAAATCGCTGCGCAGGATGTTGATCTGGTGGTCCTTGCGTCCACTTGGTCGATTAACCGGATTCCGCGTTTGGTCGAGACGGTGAACTACTTGCGCTCCAAAGGCAAGCGGGTATTGGTGATCGGTCCGAGGGCAACTTTTCGGGCGTCTCTGCCTCTGCTGTTGTCGCAACAGGCGACACTGGAGCGTGCTAATGAGGTGCTGCGTGAACGGGTACTGAAAAAGGACGCGCTGCTGGCGAGCATGCGCGATGCTTTGCCTGATGTCGAGATAATCGATATTGGTCGGCTTCAGTGCAGGCCGCACTGCGACGTTATCGAGGCGGGGCAGTTACTGTACTATGATCGAATGCACCTCACCGTGTTGGGCTCCCAGCGCATGGGCACGCGGCTGCGCGAAAGCTTTGACTTGCTCACCTATCTCAGGTCTCCACAGGCGCGGGGTGGAACCAAATAGCTGAGGTATAGGCCCGCTCCTGTATTGTATCCGGGTAACCTTCGGCCGTGTCCAGGCCCAGCGCAAGCGCATCCAGCAAGGAATGTCGCGCAGTGGGTATCTGTAGCACCCGAACGTAGTAAAATGCCGGTAGCGACGGATCGAAGTCGGGATCGGTCCACACAGTGCTAAGCTCCGCAGCGCCGATGCTGTTATCCACCTGGCCGGTTGTCAGATCGACCGTATTGCCGACCGGCGGCAGGCGGCCATCTGGATTCAGCTGGCGCTCACCCGACCAGGCCACGTTGTAGACTTTTTCCTCTGCCTCGCCCTGAGCGTTGAGCCAGCCTTTCACGATCTGTATGCGGTCCAGGTTAGCATCTTGCGGGTCGCGAGCGGCCATCACTGCGAAAGTTGGGACACCCGGTCCTGTCAGTTCACCGCCCATGGGTGTCCCGCGTTGGCGCATGGCAGCGTGTTGCACCGCCGAGTCGAGGTCCTCCATGACAAAATCGGTCCCGCCAAAAAACTCCACCACAATGCGCGGCCCGGTGGTGGCGTATACCGAGCGGCGTTGCAGTGCGTCCATGATGCCCGCCCGCGTATTACTCTCCGCCCAGACCCCTGCCAGGCCGGAGGCCGACATGGACCAGCCCGACGGCCCCGTGCCCTCGTCTTCACGAAAGCGGTTTTGCTTGTTGCTAGGAATCGAATCGGTTGCCAGCTTGCCGTGGAAATTATTCTCCTCGGCAGAAGAGACCGACGTATGGGCGTCTGTAGAGCCGATCACACCCAGCATATAAGGGTTCTGTCCGCGGGCGCCATCCAGTTCCAGGCCCTGTTTCAGCGCCTCGCGCACGAAATCGCCGCGCTGGGGTTCGTAAGGCGCCGCGTAGCGCTGGATGTAATAGGGGTAGTTTTCGAAATCAGCGAACTCGTCGTTGGGGGACAGGGACGCGTGGGTTTCCGAGTCACCCTTGATTTGGGTTATCTCCGCGATGCGTTCCCATTTGCTGCGCTTGGCCATGTAGTCGGCGTCGAATGCTTCGCCCCGCAGCGAACGGTCAGAAAACATGTACCCTTTGGAGATATTGGAGTTATGCGGGATCGCGGTAAACCGCGCACCGGTGGCCTGACTGGTTTCCTCTAGCCAAGCCCACAGGTCCTCTGGGTACGGGCTGTCGTCCAGTCCGAAGGGGTCGTATTGCTGGGCCGTCTCAGCATCTGAGTCGGTGATTACAATCCGGTGTAAGTTAGCACCTGCTGGAATGGCGCTCCACTCCCAGCCAATCAGTGCGGTGAACTGTCCCGGTTCATTGTACTTCTCTGCAACATCGGTGATGGTGCGCCACACGTCGATTTCCACCTGTTTTGGCATCGGCAGGACACTCAGGTCACTGTTCTCAAGCGTGCTTTGCTCTGCATCCTGCTGTGGCGTGAGGTTCGGATCAGGGAGAACCCGGACAAACAGTTCGCGGCCATCGCCGCTGTCGATGGTACGATTCAGCCACCAGGCAGATACTCGGGCGATCAACGAATCGATTGGGCCGAGGCCCGCCGTGTCAACACCGTTCACGTGAATATTGCGGATCTGGCCGAGAAACTCCGCATGGTCAGAGACCACCAGGAAATCCAGTGGCGTGCCAATTTGCACTCGCGCGCCGTGATAAGGGTGAATGACGGGGACGCCTCGGGCGTAGCGGAAGGCGGTATCGGGCCCGGCGCTTGTATTGTTGTTGGTGTAGGCATCCGAGGAGTACATGGTGTGCAAGTGGGTATCTCCCCACAGCAACTGCCGCTCGGCCGCCTGTATGTTGGTCGCGATCAGCGCCAGGATGACAAGGAGTGCGCGGCGCATGGGATGTCCCCGTTATTTTGTTACCTCTGTTATAAAGCAAGGGCACGGGGCGTGCAACGGCTGACCGCATGGGTTGGCGTATTCGGGCGCATCGTGCGTCAGATTGGCTATACTTTGCAGTGCTGCCAGTTTATTCCTCTGTATTGAGGAGCGTGCCTATGACAAGCTTGCACCGCAATATGCGTGATACGGTCGGCGTTGGGCTGATGGTCAGCAATAACGGCAATACGGGCGCTGTCTGCGCAGTGGCGGGCGCAGTGCTCTGGCTGCTGGTGAGCTCTGTGGTGGCGCAGGCGCCGGGAGGTAGTGCACGGGTGCACTCGGCACTGTTGGCACTCGATGCCACGGATCTCGATGCGGACTGGTATTTTACGATGGACCTGGTAGAGCAGAAGGGGGAGGGCACAGAGACGCTCGTGATAGCGAGTGACCCGACTCGCGATCCTGACAAGCGCAGGCAGCTGATAGCGGTGAATGGCGACGCGCCTGACGCAGCACGCCGGGCGCAGTTTCGCGAGGCAGAAGAGAAGCGCATCGCCGCGCTTGACCCGGATGCCACAGGTTATGTCCATATGGTAGATCGGGCAACCCTGCGGGAAGTGGCAGGGTCTGAGGGCTTTACCGGTTATAGTTTTACGCCTCGTGTGCAAGACTTGGAGAACGTCAGTGAGCAGCTCGAAGGTGTTTTGCAACTCAACGACACGACCGGGGAGATCGATCGTTTGGTAATCCGCAATGCCGCAGTGCTGAAGCCGGCGTTTTCTGTCACGGTGGAAGATTACCGTCTGGTATTGACCTTCGAGGCAGAGCAGGGGGAGCAGATGATCCGGACACTGCAATCTCGCGCCCTGGGTAAGGCAGGCTTTCTAAAGCGCTTCGATTCGATGGTCGATATCACCTTCCGCGACTTCCGCCGCGCCAGCCCCTGACTGTTGAGCCGGTCGGCTCAATGCATAACCTGCCGTCGGCTATCTCTCATGCTTTGCTGTTTGTTTTGCTATCACGTTGGATGCGGGCCCAGCGAAACGGAGCCAATATCTGTGCCCACCAGGTCATGGGGAAGGCCTTTAGGTTGGCGATGCCGATGTTTTCCGGGGGCTCCCGATCCGCCGGCAGGTAGCGGGTGCCGAACAGCCAGTCCCAGATACTGCAGGTCTGGCCGTAGTTGTGGTTTGCTTCGAATACGGTTTGTGAGTGGTGCCAGCGGTGTAGCTCCGCCATGCTGAACAGGTAGTTAAGAGGGCCCAGACGCAGCTGCAGGTTGGCGTGCTGGAAAAGGCCGTGCACGGTGGTCATGATGCCGAAGTAAGCCAGCATGGTTTCGCCGCTGCCCAGGATGACCAGTAGCAGGTAGGACGGTGTATAGGTCATGAAGTAGTCCACCGGGTGAAAACGCGCGGCATTCAACCAGTACAATCGCGGTGCGCTGTGGTGCACAGCGTGAAAACGCCACAACCAGTCGTGTTCGTGCTGCCAGCGGTGGACCCAGTAGCCCGGAATTTCACCGACGATCAGCACGAGCAGTATCTGCACCAGCAGTGGCCACTCGGTTGGCCACAGTCCTGCGCCGATGCGTTCCGACAACCAGCCCCCGACGGCGACGCCAATCGAGACGAGCAGCGGCGCCAAGATGCCGAGAGACACTGCGATGAGCACGGCGTGGCGGGCATCGACGCTGATATCATTGCGGCTGACATTCCAGTTTTGATGGTAGGGATAGATGTGTTCGCACACCGCGATGATCACCAGCGCGGCAAATTGCGGACCTAGGATGGCAGTAGCGGGCGACACGCCTTGCTGCATCAGCCACCAGCTGCACCAGATTGCTGCACCCATGACCAGGGGGAAGATGCTCCATTGGAAGGCGCGGGGTGCGGTTGACGGTGCCGGCGCTATTGCGGTCAAGAGAGAAGACTCCTTCCGGCTGCTGTCTCAGTCGCCGGTGCGATACGTGATACTGGTTAGGGTATGCCACAGTGTGGACGCGATCAACCAAGTTGCGACCGGGGTCAAGCGCCCTGCGTCGACTGAGTTAGAGCGGTGAGGTAGGTGAGTGCGCGGCGCTGCCCGGGTCAGGCGGGAGCACCTGACTTCATGCTCGAGTTGAACATCACCCAGGTGTCGCTCTTTTCCTTCGCTCTGTACATGGCCATATCTGCGTAACGACACAAGGCGCTGTCGTCTTCTGCATGCACAGGGTAGATGGCGACACCGCAGCTTGCCTTGACGACTACATCCACGCCGTTAATGTTCATGGGTTGGCGCACAGCTTCGAGCACTTTTGGCAAGATGTTCTGGATGTCCACGGGCACATGGATGCCAGGAATGATGAGGGCGAACTCGTCACCGCCAAGGCGGGCGGCGGTATCGGACAGTCGCAGGGACAGTCGCAGGCGTTTGGCGACGATAGTCAGTGCCTCGTCACCCACGTGGTGTCCCATCAGGTCATTAATCGGTTTGAAGCCGTCCAGGTCGAGATACACGATGCCAACTTTGTGACGTCGCTCTTGAGCATCCTCGATGGCTGATTTCAGGCGGCGAAAAAATTCAAACCGGTTGGGCAGGCCAGTCAGATCATCGTGGCTGGCCTTATGCTCGAAACGATTGCGCTCTTCGCGTAACTGTCTGGTCAGCAGGCCATTGATCATCTCGTAGACCGTCAACGCTGCTCCGATGATCAGCAGCAGAATGAACAACATGGAGATATCCATCGTCTGCACCAGCGTCTGGCTTTGCAGGAGCTGGATATAGCCGAACCCCGACACAGCGCTGATATAGAGACCTGCTGAAAATAGCAGAGTGATTCCCAGCCAGGCGAGGCCCTGGCGCAAACCCATCAGTAGGAATGCCGTGACAGGCAGTTGCAGGCCCAGCTTCGAGATCGGCGATTCCAGGTAACCCCCGGTAATCTGGATGCCAAGTACCACCGCGAGGGCGAGAATGGTGATCATGTAGTTGGCGCAGAGAATATAATTTTCGGTCCAGATGAGCAGGAGTAATGCCGACAGATAGCCCAGCAGGCACAGGCCAACGATCGCGATGGCGATCGCTTGGTTGTGTTCCAGTTGCAAGAAGAACATACATTGGATCAATACGATCCCGCAGATGACGATGTTGACGAGGATCAGCCCGATCATGATGTAGCCGCGCATCAGGTCTGTCGGGTTGTTGCGCAGATTGGGCGGCAGGAACAAGTCGAAAAAGCGGAAGATTGGTGTCATGCGTTTACTCGATCGCAGCGGTCCAAGATCAACTGTGGCGGGATCGAACACGCGCGATGCGGTGGTATGGGCGGTGTCACCGCCAGCGCCCTGCGGGCCTGGCTCATTGGAACGTTGTTCGGTCGTGGCAGTAATGACGGCGTGCCGTTAAACATGGCGAACACAGCCGCGAGGGCGCGTGTGCGTTGTACGGAGGCCATGCCAACACCCTGTGGCCATCGGTTTATTCTGGTAGTCCTGTACCATGGCGTTTCGATCTTCTTGTAATTATTTGCGTTACAGGTCCGTCTGGTCTCACCCTGCCACAACGCGCTCAGCGCCCCTGTCCACCTGCCTGGGTGTATGAGCGCGAAGCCGATTGTACTACAGTCCGTTAGTTAGGGTAACTGGCTGATTCCATCAGATCTTCCCATAATTGCAAAGAGCGGGGCTGTGCGCTGCTGCTGGCGCTAGCACAAGGCCCCCGGTAGCCGATAGCCGATGGATGATAGAGGGTACAGAGTATGGAGACGGTCGTGGTGCTGTGGCTGCTTGGCACCGTCCTTGTGGGAATAGGCATTGCGGGCACGCTGGTGCCCGCAATGCCCGGCTCGGTGCTAATGCTTGCCGGTTTTGTGGTTATTGCCTGGGCGGAGAATTTTGACTACGTGGGCTATGGCACCCTGGCCTTGCTGGCAGTCATGACCTTACTCACTTACCTGGTCGACTTTGTTGCTGGCGCCCTTGGCGCGAAACATTTTGGGGCCTCGTCGCGAGCCGCCATCGGTGCCGCCATCGGTGCTGTTGTCGGCATTTTCTTTGGTCTGATCGGTATCCTTGTTGGCCCCTTTATCGGCGCCGTGGTTGGCGAGCTGACCGAGAGGGAAGACCTGTATGCGGCGGGGCGGGCCGGTATCGGAGCGACTATCGGGCTGCTTCTGGGTACGGCGGCCAAGATGGCGATTGCGTTTGCGATGGTGGGCGTGTTTCTGCTGGTGAGGTTTTCTTGACAGTCAAAAGTCTACAACCAGTGAGCGACCTTATGGACAGCCTCCCATTCGTTCGCGTAGCCAGGCTATGCAGCGGCGCCCATCAGTATGATTTTCGGTCTCACTCACGCTGAGTCAAAAATAAGCACGATATAGCCTGCGAATAGCATAAGATGGACGGCCCCTTGCAGTGCATTGGTTTGTGGGCCAACGAACGTGGTCACGCTGACAATAAGGGTCAGCATCAGCAAAATGATTTCCACCGTATCCAGACCGAGTGTGACGGGCTCACCGGTGATAAAGCTGATGGCGATTACTGCAGGAATAGTAAGGCTTATCGTAGCAAGTGCTGAGCCCAGACAGATATTGACAGCCCGTTGCAGTAGATTCTCACTCGCCGCATGAACGGCGCTCAAGCCTTCTGGAGTCAAGATAATTGCAGCAACAAGAAATCCGCCCAAGGCAACGGGTGCTCCGACTGATACCGTTGCGAAGTCGATGTACACCGCAAGCTTCTTCGATAAGAGAATGATCGGCAATAAAGCGGCGAGTAATGCAACAAGATGGAAACCCACCGAGCGAACCGCCAAATCACTGTGCAGAGAATCACTGGCGTTTTCCGGCTGCCTAAAAAAATCAGTATGAGTCAGGGTCTGAATGGCGAGGAATATACCGTATAGGGTGGTGCAGGCGAGGATCATATAGACCGCCTGCAGGGTTGATAGCTGCCCATCGGGAGCAGAGGGAGTGAAGCTTGGCATCACTAGGCCAAATACCGCAAGCGGCACCAGGACAGTAAGAAAGGCGTTCGCGCCTTGCAGGTTGTATGTTTGCGTGCGATGCCGCAGCCCACCAAATACCAGGCTGAATCCTACTAATCCATTCAAAATAATCATGAGTACCGAGAACATCGTGTCACGCGCAAGCGTCGGGCTGTCAGCTCCGGTCAACATAATTGCAGAAATGAGCGCAACCTCTATACCAATAACTGACAGGGTGAGAATCAAAGTGCCATAGGGCTCACCCAGCGCTACGGCAAGTGATTCAGCGTGATGGACGACGCGAAACGCGCACCAGAGCATGACCAGAAAGAGTGCAACTAATGCAACCCCAGTAACGACCGTGCCGAGCGAGTCGGGCGTCAAATTCGCACCAAAAAAGACTATAAAGAGAAAGGTCAAGCCGCCAACAAATGATGCAGCCTCTTGTCGTAAAGTGTGTTTCAGTAGTGCTGCCATGCTTCTCAACTATTTAATTGTCGGTAGAATTAAATTGGCTTTTGAGGTTGCCAGCGCACGCAGTGCGCGCTGCTGACAAAAGTTTTTGCACGTCACGATCGGTTTTAAGCCTGAAGCTCTTTAGCCCAGGATTTGACTCCAGTAGATCAGTATAGTCAGAAACGTATTTACCGTGACTGATCAGCGCCCAAAAGAGCACGGAGTCTTTGTTGAGAAACGCCGATTTAAGGGACTCTCTATTTCCATTACAGCACGTTTCTCTATTTTTGATACGTTTCAGCGTGCGCCGGAATAGTCGGAAGAGCGTTTTGTAGAGCGGCAAGTCGAGCCAAACCACTGCGGTTGCCCTTGGCCAAATGTATTCACGCGTCGGCGCATAGTTGCCGTCAATGATCCAGGCGTCTTCGTCAGTAATATTCGATACTGTATCAACGAATTGTTTTTCATCAGTAGGCTGCCATCCGGGCTGCCAAAATATAGCATCCAGTTCTGTATGTTCTATCCCAATAATTGATGACAATTGTGCTGAAAAAGTGGATTTTCCTGAACCTGGAGAGCCGACGACAACGGTGCGTAGAAAGCTCACCCGACACCGTACGGCATATTCCGTGCAGGGTTTCGACGGTCGCTGCGGTCGTGCCAGTCTGTCACTTTGTGCAAATGCCGCACAACCGGCAGTAGCTCGGTGACTTTCTCGTACCAGTATTGCATGCTGCAGGTCGCGGTCTTGATAACGTCTCGTAAGAGATTGGAGCAGATATGTGCATTCTGTTGATCAGCACAGAAATAACCAGAACTAAAGGAAGTAGGGGACTGTCGTTTCTGCGCAGGGAGCCCCACTAGATCCCGATTGAGATGCGCCTTCTGTTCGCTATTCATTCCAAAGAGCATCCTATCAGCCGGTCCCATCGGCGCTCAGCGCCCTTTGAACGTGGCGGCGCGGCGCTCCCTGAATGATCGTATGCCTTCTTCCACGTCCTCGGTCTCAAACAGCGCTTTTTGGGTTGGTCCAAGGGCAGCGACAGCGGCATCGAAGCCTTCCTCTACAAATCTGCGCGAAGAGGCTTTAGTCGCCTGCACAGCTAATGGTGCACCGGAAGCAATAATGTCGGCGATCTCGATCGCCCGCTGAAGCTGTTTGCCAAGAGGGACGATTTCTTGGACCAGGCCAATACGTCTTGCCTCTTCAGCATCGAACTCATCCGAGGTGAGCAGATGATACATTGCGTTGCCCCAGCCCCCTCGCTCAACGAAACGTATAGTGGCACCGCCTGTTGCGTGAATGCCGCGCTTGGGCTCCAGCTGCGAGAAGCGACAGTTATCCGCGGCGATAACAATGTCACCGCCAAGTGCGAGCTCGATACCCAGTGTATACGTGATGCCGTGGACGGCAGTCACAATGGGCTTACGGCAAGCGCGCCCCAGACCAACGACGTCGATATGAGAGGCATTAGGACTCGCCCCCTGCTGCATTGCGTCCGTCCATTTCGGGAGATCTAGTCCGGCTGTGAAATGGTTGCCGTGGCCGAAAAGCACGCCAACCCAAAGTTCGCTATCCTCGTCAAGCCGTGTATAGGCTGCAACGAGCTGCTTGGCCATTGTTGGGGTGTAACCGTTGTATTTCTCAGGACGATGCAGGCCAATAAGCAGGATATGGCCTCGAACCTCCGTGGTGATGGAGCCTTCTTCGTTGTTCATATTGTTCAATGCCTTGTGGGAAAAACCGAGGCAATGCCTCTCGTTAACGGGCGGTGGGCGATGGCACATTTTTTATACTATGTTGATCCTCTCGCGTTCCATTTGCAATAGTGTAAAAAAATTTGCGGCATGGGTGCAAATGAGGGCTGCTAATCCCGGTCGCCAAGTCCGCTACAAGCGAGCGCTCGCTGCTTATAGAACTCGGCTGTGTGAAATGCTAAACCCGTAAGGCTTGCGCAACGCAGTATCTAAAGTGAAAACACTGGGTTAATCAGCGTAGTGCAGTGATTGAGCCTAACCAGGTTTCGGCTCTTCAGTCTAGAAACTATTCATGGGTTGCCAAGGGTCATCAGTTGGCCGAATATCTGATCGCGGAAATTGAAATCGTCGATATAGCCTCTTTGCCTATCTGACGGGTGTTTGCTTCTCGGGGCATGCAGATCTTGAGGCGACTCTGGGATAGACTGCACGGGTGATACACGCTAATTTCCAGAGCACAATCACTGTGTATCTCGATATTTCATGCGAAGTGGCTGCAAGTACGACTAGCGAGCCGTGAACTAGCGCTCGTTGTCAATCATCTATCGAATCACTGTAAATCTTTGAGCTAGTGTAGTGAATCAATGTGATCACTTTGCCCTCTTTAATGCTGTCAAAAATAGAGACATTGAGTAGCTGCAAGCGGTGCTCGGTGCAACATTAAGGGACTTTGGGGTTTATCAAATCGATCACCGGGATCATGTGCAAGAAGGGATATCAACCAGTCTTGGTGCAATTCCCGGAGTGCAAGGATATGACTGCATGCGTTGGGCGCAATGGATATTAATTGACTCACATCAGAGCCAGAGCGCACAAAATGCTGATTCCTTGTACGCGGCATAAGTGTATAATCGTCGCGCAGATCCTTTGGGGAAAGCCATTGCGCGCGTAACCGACTTTGAGTCGGCGCAAAGGTCGATCGTCGCTGCTCCGGTTGCCGGTATCTATACGCTGTCGGCATCGTCTCGATAAAGAAGTACGCGAGAAGCAACGAATAGGTTAGCTGCTACACCTGCCTTATTCGGAGAATTTAGACAACCGAAGAATACGTATATTGCAATACCAAAAACGTCATCTAAGAAAATATATTATATCCCTGTAGGTTTTCTAGAGCCGGAAGTCATTGCAAACAATGAACTTTTCACAATTGATGGTGGGGGCCTATATATTTGGAGTATTAACCGCTTGTATGCACATGTCTTGGGTTCGGGCTGTTTGTGGCCGATTAAAAAGTGACTACCGCTACTCAGCTGGCATTGTTTTCAATAATTACCCATGGCCCCAGAACCTAACTGACAAACAAACAACAAAAACGATAGAAATTAAAGCTCAAGCTGTATTAGACGCTCGCGAGCGGTTTCCTGAATCCACGCCGGCAGACTTATATGACCGGCTGACTATGCCTGCTGTATTATTAAAAGCCCACCAATCCTTAGACAAAGCGGTGGATGCATCATATGGCAAAAAAGTTTTAAACCTGAGGCAGGTTGAGTAGCTTTTCTATTTGATTTATATAGGTCAATTACAAGCCTCCTTCCTAATATTGAGAAGCAGAGCAGAAAGCGTAAAAATGGTTAACAAGTCAAAGCACGCAGACGCAGCAAAGCAGCGCTGGTGTTTGAGGCGTTATGTACCTAATTTAGCGACAACTTGTAGGTAGTGAATTATGACCGAAGTAGAATTCAACGCTCGTTTAGGGCGTTAGTCGACGTAATGTTGTGTATTGTTGCTGATTATCTCACTGCAATCAGTGGCTATTTTGTCGTTGCCTATCTTGCCGGTGACACGCTGCGCCGCGATCAACTAATCAAAGCTGGCACCGGTCTTTGGGGCAAGTTACTAACGCTTTCGAATCAGGGGTGAATATGAACGCAGGAACAAGCGGGAATGAAATAGCCGTGATAGTCGGTGGCGGGCCGGGCGTCAGCGCAAGCTGTGCCAGGTGTTTCAGTCGTGA